>JBCCJE010000872.1:0-2874 GCA_039027925.1 Bacteroidota bacterium | reverse complement strand
AATTCATAATTCATAATCCATAATCCCCCAAGGTTTCGGGGCAGGTATAATCTAAGATCCTAATGCGTCCCATTCATCTGTTGCTTATAAATTGCTTCCAAATCTTTAAACTCCATTTTCAATAATTTCATGGTTTTAAAAAATTCGGGAAGATAGTGTTGGATAAAATCTTCTTTGCGCATGGCCTTGGTTTTTTCGTAGGCATCATCAGCTACAAAGTAGCCGATACCTCTTTTGTTAAAAATAATGTTTTGGTCTTGTAAGTAGGTAAAAGTCCGCATCACAGTATTAGGATTCACTTCGGTCATCGCCGCAAGTTCTCTGACGGAAGGTACTTTATCACCCGCTTTCATCGCTTCCGTCAGAATTTGTTCCAACAGATGATTAGCGATTTGCATATAGATAGTTTGATTATTTTTAAAATTCATGTTACGCCTCTTTTTCTTTTAGTTTAAAAAATCCGACTACTAGCATCACAGCGGGAAGCAGTAACCAAAACGCGTACTCTAAGCCGCCTTGATACTGATTGATCATAAAACTTTTGGTAGCGTCATTGGGCGCTACGGTGAGTTCGTGATTGAAGTCGTAGAGTCCTACAAAAAAGTCCGCAAAGACCAGTCGGAAAGCTAGCAAACAAAGTCCAGCGAAAAGCAGGATCGCCAAAAACAAAGACAACGACGTTTTAAAGAAAGTATATTTCTGAAAGGCGATAGCTCCGACCAAGTAGATGGTTTGGATCACCACGTACAAGCGAACAAAAAACAGCGTCCACCAATTCGTCATACTCCAACCTGTGTATCCCTCAACGATGTAAGTATCATGTTGGAAATACAACCAATCCCCAATTTTTGTGTAGAGCCAAAAAAGAACGGCTGCTGCCAAGGGAAATAAAATGGCGGTAATGAACCACTTGCTCAAAAATTTTTCGAAGGTAGAAGCGGGCAAACTTAGATAATGGTGTGTTCCCGTTTTGTCATTAAATTCGTGATAACAAACACTCGTGAAAACCAACCCACCCCCTAACAAAACAATTGGGAAAAGATTATAATTAAGTACATGGTATCCATCTTCATTGTAAATTATCAAACCTGCGTAGAGGATTAAAAAACCAAAAACGGCACCGATAGTGATTAAGGTTTTTTTATTGCCCGTCCAAAGTTCTTTTTGCAGCAAAAGCAAAAAGCGTCGGGAATCAAAGATTAAATTATTCATGATGTTTTGATTTGCTCGTGGTTATCGAATTTGGTTAATTGTTGCCTGAGAAAAGAGGTGATCTGATTGCCTACAAATGACCTCACATCGAGGAGGAGGAGCAAAAGCGAAATCGTGAACTTTAAAATACGCCTTACGAAATACCGCAATCGTAACATCAATCTTGATGCTAAGACTACTACCAAAAAAGCAAGCTGCAATAAGCCGTAAACTACTAAGTAAGAGATACTCCAACTTTCCAAAGGGCTAAAAGTCATAATGCTTTTTAGTGTAACTTGGTAGTAAAGTGCGTCCGCAAAAACCGAATACGAGTAAAATAACAATGTAATTACAACTGGGAAAATAAAGGCGGAGATAAACCAGTTCTTCACAAAAGTATCCTTCGTTCTTATCGTCAAGTTGGATAAATAATCTACGGTCTTCTCTTTTCTTAGCTGATAATAAATGGTAAAAGCAAAACCTCCGATAAACAAACTCAGTGGGAAAAGATTAAGATTGAGAAATGGGTAGCCCCCTTTCTGAAAAATCATTAAGCCTGCGGTCAACATCCATAATCCAAAAATACCTCCGAGTACAAAAAGTACGCTGTGGTCAGGGAGGTGTTGTTCTGATTGGGGCGTATAAAAATCTTCTGATAAGTAGGAATTATGATTCATGGTGTACTGGATTTTGAAAAAGTTCACTAATTTTTTCTCGATTAAAAATGATGGTATTAAAAAGTGCTTCTAGTTCTATCTCCGATTCTTCGCCCGTAAAGTTTTCACTAACTGTTCGGTAAGCACCCGGCAATCTTTCTGCGTGTAGCACCCCTTCGGGTTCAGCGGTGTGATAGGAAATGTCGAAAAACAGTTTTTTGGAAACTTCGTAAAGGTTTTGTTGGAAAATAATTTCTCCGTCTTCCAAAATGATAATCGGGTCTATCAAGTTAGCCATGTCTCTCACTTGGTGGGTAGAAACGATAAACGTTCGCTCCTCCGTTATGGATTTGGCCAATAATTTTCGGAACTGACTTTTGGAAGGAATGTCTAGCCCGTTGGTAGGTTCATCCAAGATCAATAGTCGAGCATTGCAAGCCAATCCAAAACTGAGCAATACCTTTTTCTTTTGACCGTAAGACATCTCCGTCATCTTTCGATTTTTATCCAACCCAAATTCGCTGAGGTGATTTTCGAACGCCGCGTGATCGAAGTTTGGATAAAAGGGGGCGTAGATTTTTTCGTAGGTACTCACCTTGATTTTGGGGACGTAATGTTCCTCGTGGATAAAATATACATCCGCTAAAAATCGGGGTAGCCGCTGCTGAGGAGCAAATCCCATGACATCAAGCGTTCCGTGCTTTGGATAAATCAAGCCTGCCATCAATTTCATCAAGGTTGTTTTCCCCGCACCATTTTTTCCGAGTAGCCCATAGATATTTCCAGGCTCTACCTTCAAGTTTAAGTTGGCAAAAAGCGGTCGGTTCTTTTTGTAGCCGAAGGAGATGTTTGTTAAATGAATCATGTTTAAGAAGTTTTGCTGGTGTTCTGGTGTATTACTTAACTAGTACACTACAAAGGTAAGCGTTATTTTTTCATAAAAACAAATTTTTTGTAATTTTTTTTTGCGTTCACTCATTACGGGTCACTTATCATCAGGGGGTCACTTCCCGTGACCCCGTGATTT
>JBCCJE010000871.1:0-2875 GCA_039027925.1 Bacteroidota bacterium | reverse complement strand
GGGGCGAAGGAATGATTAATAATTAATAATGGATAATTAATCTCGAAGGAACGGACATTGCCTACCTTCAAAATTTCTTACTTCTTACTTCTTATTCTGCATTCATCATCCAAAAGAGAACTAACCATCACTACCTGTAAGTCAAAACTAAAAACGAAATCCTAAATTGATTTGTAAAAAACCAGTCATCTCCACTCCAAAACCTCCCACATCAAATTCTGAATTGGAGAGGGATAATCCAATTCCATAGGTAGGTTCGATGATGAATTTATCTTTGAAAAGAAGTAATTTGTAACCCGCAAAACCTCCTACGATATAATTCGCCTCAGGAGAAAATCCTACTGGTTTGTTATAAAATTCTTCGTAGCGAGTGTAGTAACTAGCATCTATGTTTGGTTGAGATCTATAGTGGAAGTAGCCTCCAAAGTTGAGACCACTTCCATTATCTTTTTTGGAGGTATAAAATTTACTATGCAAAGTAAAAACCCAAAAGTTTTTATCGAAAGATTCTACACTAGTCATTTGGGGAGGAACAATGGTACTATTATGCAGTAGTAAAGTTTCCTTTTCGAAATTGTAAGCTAGTCCTACTTCTACTCCAAATTTTTTGTTCTTCACGTATTCGTAAGAGATGCCTACCTGACTCATCACCAATCCAAATGTATTGATCTTTACCTCGTGGTAGGATTGGGAAAATAAGGATACCCAAAATAAACTCAGAAAAGTGGTTATGGTTATTTTTTTCATGCTGAATGGTTTTTAGTGTACTTCAAATACTTCAATAAGTGCTTTCTTATTCTTTAATCGAACCGTCCCAACTGGATTACATTTAAACTGGTGATTTATTTTTTCTGCTAGGTCGGCAGAGATTAATATTTGATTGGGTTGAGCGTTGGATTGAAGTCGTTGCGCTACGTTTACGTGATCGCCAATGACTGTGAAGTCCAATCTTTTCAGACTAGCAGAACCAATATTGCCAGAGATCATTTCGCCACTATTGACGCCAATAGACACTTCTAGTTTTAAATCGCTATCTGTAAGTTTATTGTTATTACTGATTGATTTTTTCACAGCTAATGCAGACCGTATGGCTTTCTCCATATGATTTTCTCCTCTAAAAACTGCCATGACCGAGTCACCCATAAATTTATCAACTTGTCCACCGTAGATGATAATTTCTTTGACCATCAATTCAAAATAATGATTCAAAAGTTGAACAACGGCGTCGGGAGATTCTTTTTCACTAATGGCTGTAAAATGACAAATATCTACAAACGTCACACTCGCTTCAATCATCTCATTGGCAGTCAATGATTGTTCGAATTCTCTACCTGCCATAAAATTGATAACATTTTCATCAACATACATTTTGAGAATGTTATTTTCTTGAATCGCTTTCAGAGTAGACTTCATTTGCCGAACATGATCCAATGTTTTTTCCATGGTCAACTCAAGGTCAGCAAAGTTGACAGGTTTTACCACAAAATCAAAAGCACCACGATTCATAGCTGTACGGATATTTTCCATGTCTCCATAGGCGGAAACCATTACCGTTTTGATTAGAGGAGTGGTTTCTTGTATTTTTCTTAGTAAGGTCAAACCGTCCATATTGGGCATATTAATATCACTTAGCACAATGTCGATATCAGGATAAGCTTCTATCTTTCCCAAAGCATCATAACCATTTACTGCAAAGACAAAATCATAAGCCCCTGCTTTGATCTTCTTACGAAACTTCTGACGAATCAATAATTCTAAATCCGTTTCGTCATCTACTACTAAAATTTTACTAGCTTCCATTGGATATTTATTTAAGCTTGACCATCATCCAATGATCTTAATTTTTCTTTTAAAGCTTTAAAATCGACAGGCTTAGTGAGAAAATCATCTGCACCTAATTTCATAGCTTCACTATAATTTCCATCATCACCATACGCTGTAATCATCATCACTACAGGTGGTGGCGGAGGATCAACATAAATCGTTTTTATTTCTTTAAGCAGTTCGAGACCGCTCATGCCTGGCATGTTAATATCCGATAGTATCAGAATCGCCTCATCTTGAAACTCTTTCATAGCTTCTAGAGCATCTTCACCAGAAAAAGCAAACCGAAATTCAAACTCATTTCGTTTAATCTCTTTTCTAAACTTTTGCTGAAAAAGTAACTGAACATCTTGTTCATCATCTACAACTAAAATTTTCATCTATCGTGGTTTTTTAAGATTATGGATTAATGATTATAGATGATTCCAATTCGTATAATCTATAATCTATAATCATTAATCCATAATCTACAATCCTCAATCATTTTACTGGTATTTCAATAATAAATCTCGTGCCTTTTCCTTCTTCCGTTTCCACTTCCAACTTTCCGCTATGACCTTTAGTGATGATATCGTAACTTAGAGATAACCCTAAACCAGTACCTTCGCCTGTAGGCTTTGTTGTAAAAAACGGTTGAAAGATTTTATCAACAATCTCTTGGGAGATTCCATTTCCATTGTCTTCAATTGTAATTTGTATGTGATTACCTTTGTTTCGTGTGTGTATTGTTAGGGTAGGTTGGTACTGTGCCTGCGCTGTTGCTTTCTTTTCATTGATGGCATAAAAAGCATTGGTGATTAGATTTAAGATAACTCTCCCAATATCTTGAGGAACTACATTGATTTTTCCTAAATTTTTATCAAAATGAGTATTCATGGTCGCATTAAAGCTTTTGTCCTTAGCGCGTATTCCGTGATAAGCCAATCTTAAATATTCATCACACAGAGCGTTAATATCTGTTGGTACTTTTTCCCCATCATTTTTTCGGGAGTGTTGTAACATTCCTTTTACAATGCCATCTGCTCTTTTCCCGTGATGATTAATTTTTTCC
>JBCCJE010000870.1:0-2876 GCA_039027925.1 Bacteroidota bacterium | reverse complement strand
TTTGAATTTAATTTTTTAAAATTTTGTTGGAGCGAACTGATATTATCCAAAATGTAAAATCCTCTTCCCATGGTAGCCAAGACCAAATCTCCTCGGTGAATTTTAATATCGGTAATTGGAGTGACGGGAAGATTCTGTTGAAACGATTGCCAACTTTTTCCGTCATCAAAGGAGATAAACATTCCAAACTCAGTACCTGCATAAAGTAGGCCTTCTTGTTTAGGATCTTCTCGCAATACTCTGACGGGATAGTCCGCAGGTATTCCATTTTTTCCATCCGTCAGTAGCGTCCATTTTTTTCCATAATTTTCAGTCTTAAAAATGTATGGTTTCCAATCTCCCAATTGGTAACGCAGAGTCGTAAAATATGCTTTGGCAGGATTGTGCCGTGAAGGTTCTACGGAATCTATTCTGCCACCTTTGGGCAATTTTTTGGGCGTAACATTTTTCCAATTTTGACCTCCATCCTGAGTGACATGAACAGGCCCATCGTTGGCTCCTACCCAAATGATCCCTTGTTTGATTTTTGATTCTTGGATGGAATAAATCGTACTGTAAAATTCTTCCCCAGTAATATCGTTCGTGATAGGACTCCCCGACAGTACTTGCTTATCAGCTTCGAATGCCGTCAAATCGGGCGAAATGATTTCCCAAGTTTTGCCTTCGTCCATTGTTTTATGCACGAACTGCGAAGTATGATAAATAACTTTCGAATCGTGCGGAGAAACATGAATGGGAGATACTCTCTGAAATCTAAATTTTAAATCCCTCGGATTATGTCCGTACATATTTCTAGCCCCCACATCGTAGCGAAGTTCTTGACCCGATTTTTTATTAAAAACAGAAAACCTTCCTTTACAATTAGAATAGACGATATTCGGATTATCTGGATTGGGAACAGCTGGCCCCGTCTCGCAACCTCCCGTGTTCATAACAAAACCAATGCCCCCCGCCTGATGTGAAGTGGGCGGAAGACTAGGCACAGAGACGGTGCTGTAATTATCTTGTTGACCAGCGTAAAGCCAGTAGGGGTATTGGTTATCTACTTCTACTTGGTAGAGTTCTGCGGTGGGTTGATTGAATTGCGTACTCCAAGTTTTTCCGCCATTATGTGATACGTTGGCTCCACCGTCATTGGCTTGCACCATCAACTGTGAATTATTGGGATTGATCCAAATGTCGTGGTTGTCACCGTGAGGGGTTCGCATTTGATTCCAATTTTTTCCACCATTTGTTGATTTATAAAATCGAGTAGAATTGACGTAAACTGTTTGCACATCATTTGGATCGGCTTCGATGTTGCAATAATAAAAGGGGCGATCCGACAATCCCCACATATCCGAGACGTACGTAAAATTTTCTCCTTGGTCATCGCTTCGGTACAATCCCGAAACATCTGCGGGGGATGCTTCCACCAGAGCATATAAAATTTTAGAATCGTCCGCCGAAACGGCTAAGTCAATTTTTCCCATCAAAGGAGGCAAGCCCTTTCCAATTTTTTCCCAAGTGTCTCCTCCGTCCAAGGAACGATAAATTCCATTTTCTTTTCCACCGCTGATGATCGTCCAAGGTTTTCGTTCTGCCCGCCAAGATGCAGCATAGACGATGTTTGGATTAGTAGGCATAAATTCAATATCCACAATACCCGTAGTATCAGAAATGTGGAGGACATTTTTCCAAGTGATGCCACCGTCTTGCGTTCGATAAACCCCGCGCTCTTTGTTGGGTTGAAATGCCTGACCAATGGCTGCCACGAAAACTGTATTGTGATCTTGGGGATGGATTTCTACGGCACCAATTTGTCCTGCATTTTTTAGCCCGATGTGTTTCCACGTTTGTCCTGCATTAATGGATTTATAGATTCCTTTTCCCGTAATTACATTACTACGCAATCCATCCGAACCTGTACCGACGTAAACAATATTGGGATCATTTTGAGCTACTTGGATTGCCCCGATGGAAGGCGTGTTAAAATATCCATCAGATATATTTTGCCAAGAGGTACCGTAATCTTCGGTCTTCCAGACACCACCACCAGTTGCGCCCATGTAAAAAACGTGGGGCTGGGTAGTCACTCCCGTAACGGTAGTCACCCTACCTCCACGGGTAGGTCCTACGTAGCGATACTGGAAAATATCAAAATCAGATTGGGCAAAAATCTCAACTCCTGTAAGGATGAACAAGAGGAAAATTAATTGGGAAAAAAGTCTCATTTTACGATTTGTTTTTTCCCAAAAATAATAGAAAAAAATTGGTTTCAACTTTTATTCTTTCTCAAACCATTTATTTATTAAAGCCAACGTAGAAGCTTCTACTTTAGAATGGACATCTAATTTTCGATAAATGTTTTCCACATGACTACTTACCGTTTTATAGGAAATAAATAAGTCCTCACTAATTTTTTGATAACTTTTCCCAGAGGACAGCAACTCCAAAATCTCAATTTCTCTTTTAGTCAAATTAAAATCTGCGGGATTTTTAAGCGTGGGTTGCGTAGGTGGGTTTCTTAAAAAAGCTAAGGTCTTTGCAGCAACAATTGGAGACATAGGCATGCGACCTTCCAATACATTTTCGATAGCTTCAATGATTTTCTTTGGTCTTTCATCTTTAAGTAAATAGCCATCTGCACCTGCTTGAATGGCTTGAAAAATTTTATCCTCTTGTTCAAATACGGTTAGCATCAATATTTTTATTTCGGGGTATTTGGACTTAATGATTTGGGTAGCGGTAATACCGTCCATCTTTCGCATCTCGATATCCATTAAAATGACTTGTGGTAGCTCGGTAGCATTTTTTAAATTATAGACAGCCTCTTCTCCATCATGCGCTATAAACAACACATTTCCTTTTTCAAAGACTCTAAATATCTGTTGAAG
>JBCCJE010000869.1:0-2879 GCA_039027925.1 Bacteroidota bacterium | reverse complement strand
CTTAAAATCAAGATTTGTGCTTTTATTGTTATAAAACTTTTGTGCGGTTATTTTCAATTCCACTTGAGTACTCGAAATTCGATTCATCCCCGTAATTTTATTGTTGTAAAAAATGACACTTTCAAAAAGTTCTTCTACCAGATGGTAGTACGTGGAGTCAATTTCATTTTTCATCAAATGAATAAAATCTTTGGGAGTAGGGTGCGCCTTCGTGCGACCCCGAAATTCAGCAAAATACTTTTTCAGGATTTCATTCATTTGATCTTCACCGATGCGATGAGCTAAGGTGTTAAATACCACCGCACCTTTTCCGTAAGCGATATAGTCCTGACGAGATGCTACCTTAGTCAAAGGCATTTCTACTTTACGTTCCGTTTTACGCCCATTGTGGTAGCGTTGATGCTGAATTTTTAAAAACTGTGCTGCCATTTCCGCTCCAAGTGATTTTCTGTAAATACCAAGCGTGAGGTATTCTGTGATGCTTTCCGTTAGCATTTTTGCTCCCGCCACGTCGGCGGGCATTACTTGATTGCTAAACCATTCGTGGGTCAGTTCGTGCGCCATCACGTAAAATGGTAAATTTAGTTTTCCTTCCATCGCATCCATGTTGATATTAAACATCACCTCCGATGTAGGTATATTGTTAGCGGTTAATGTGGCGGAGAAGGAGGCTTCGGTATGCGGAAACTCAACCACTCGAATAGCTTCGTAAGGATATTTTCCGAATAAGTTGGTGTTGTAGTCAATTGCTGCTTTCAATCCTTGTAACATTTCATTTACATTGTGTTTATGCTGAGGTAAACAAAACGTTTCTAGCTGAATCCCTTGGTATTTTTCAGCCCTGACTAAAAACTGCCCAGCGTGAAAAGAGAAATTGAATTTGATGGGTTGCTGGGTTTGATAGACAAATTCCCTACGGTGCTCCGTGGTATTTTCTTGCATCAATTTTCCGGGCGCAATGGCAACTTGATCTTTGCTCGTGGAGATGGTTGTTTTGAGTTGGACTAAGTTGGCTTCCGGGCTAAAGTAGTTGTAATCTTTATCATTTTTTGATTCCGCAAACTGATAATGTAGCCTCGGTAAAATATCGTATTGGAGAAATGTACCATTGAACAGCACGCTCGAATTTCTTGTAAATAAATTGTTATCAGTACTTTTAATTTCAAACAGAAGTTGTAGGCTATCCCCCACGGCGAGTGGAGTAGATAAGATAAATGCTTGGTACTTCATCACCGTATCCACATCAAGTACGCTTACCGCTCGACTCCATTTCACGGAAGTTTTTTCGTCAAATCCAGTTCGGATGAGTAAGGTATCCATCGCTCGCTCAGACTCATTTTTTAAAACGTAAGTTCCGCTGGCGACGAAGCGATTTTCTTCGGGAAACAAATCCAAGTTCAACTCAATCGCCTTGATTTTGGGTTGTTGGGCTTTTCCGTAGATTGCCCACGTTGCTTTAAATTTTTCCAAATGGGCGGTTACTTTATACAAAGAAAATCCCCGCTGCTCGGCGTCGTAAATTTTAAAACCTAGAAAAACAAAACTACCTACGGCTAGTAGCATCCCAACCCAAACGGATCGGTTTAATCTTTTCCGAGCATTTTTTATACGCTCTTTTAAGGTATTCAAAGACCCTCTATTCCAAAACAGAAATGTCGCCAAAATAATGACTACGGCTACCACCAACCAATATCCTGTAATCAAAAAGTATCCCGATAATTGATCACCGAATCCTTGGAAATCGCTGTACGTCAAAGGAATGTTTTGGTTGAATCGAAGTAAGTACGTCTCCACACCAAAATTCGGTAAGGCATCTACTCCAAACCAAAACATCAATAATAAAAACAGCCCAACGAATATATTGGGAAATAAAACGTGGACGAACACACTCGTAATATTCCATACCAACAAGGAAGGCAACACCACCAAAAATAGCTGAAAGCAATACAACCCCAATTCAAAATGGGTATATCCATTTGACCATTGAATCCCCACGCCACAGCCTAAAAACAATAGTAACATCAGGACTTGGACAAAGGATAAAGCTAATATTTTAGATCCCAACAATTGGGCAGTCTCAATCGGCGTGACGTCAATCAAGGTATCCATCTTTGTCCGTTTGGCTTTTCCTAACAATATACCTGCAAACAAAAATGTAACGACTAAAATGACTAAGGTGTAAATTTGTAGGGGCGCAAACAGCATCAATCTCGTGAGGGGTAATAAATTAAAATCGCCCGTTTCGACTGTTTTTCTTTGGATAAAAAATATGGTCAGAATACCAAAAGCGACAACGATCCAAAACATCCAATACTTGATAATCGAAGTGAAATCGTAACGAACCAAGTAGAAGAAGGCTTTCGTTTTTCCCCAAAAGGAAAAATCAAAATTGATTTTGGAAGTGGTAGGAATTGCGCTTTTTTCCTCAGCCGTATTTGTATTGTTATTATTTTTTCCAACCCAAATCGGATGATACTGAAAATTGAATTTTTTATAGAAAAAGTAAAATACGAACGAGGAGAAAGTCATCCAAAATATTCGATTATAAATGACCAAATTACTGATCGGTAGCGCATCCGAATTTTTAGTAGCTAAATCCCAATCCTTAGTAGCCAGCATAAAACTATTTTGCCCGAATAGATCGAGGAGTGCCAACAGAAAATGATTATCAAAAAATATTTGCGTAACATTTATTTGAAAAAGTAATAATAAAACAAGTACAATAAATCCCGAAAATATATTTCTTGTAAATCCTACCAACGCAAAAATGAGTAAACCAATCGTCAAAGCATTGGGCAAAATATACACTCCAAAACTCACGAGATACCCCAAGGGACTAAAGGCGTTTATAAAAGAATTGGAAGTACCCAGAAAAAATT
>JBCCJE010000868.1:0-2881 GCA_039027925.1 Bacteroidota bacterium | reverse complement strand
TGCCAAATCTTTGAGATTTGGCATATCTGAATTGCCATAAGAGATTCTCAAAACAACCTGATGTAACTAAAATATGCACAACCCTAGAAAATTTACCGATCAAGTTAGAAAAAAATAATGCCACTGGCAGTAGAGCTTCGAAATCAAGAAAAGCACTTCGCTACGAGATTAGCGTTTTTTCTTTTACCAAATAGTTGTTAATTTCAGCCATTTGAAAATCTAGCACCAATCGTATGAATAAGGTAAAATTTGTAATATCTCTTTTCGTAACCATTGCTTTAACTTACACGCTTCATCATCCAATTCCCACAGAACAATTACCCATTCCTCCTTTGGGAAAATTATTGAATCCTTACACTGGATTTTGGAAAAACGCAGAACCAGTTGATGCCAACATAAAAGAAGAACAGGTTTTTAGTTTTTTAAATCTCGAAAAACCCGTGCGTGTCACCTACGATGATAAGATGGTTCCTCATATTTTTGCGGAAAGCCTGAAAGATGCCATAACCGTTCAGGGCTACCTCGAAGCCAAAAACAGATTGTGGCAAATGGATTTTTCTACTAGAGCTACGAGTGGAAGAATTTCGGAAGTAATAGGCCCATTGGCTATCAATACAGATAAATCCAAACGACGAATGGGCTTACTGATGGCCGCCGAAAATACCCTCAAAACTTGGAAATCCGCCCCACGAGAATACGAAATAATCGAAGCCTACACTAAAGGTGTCAATGCCTACATCGAAAATCTCACCCCAGCGGACTACCCCCTAGAATTTAAAATCCTTGACTACGAACCCGAACCGTGGACACCTCTAAAAAGTGCCATCTTCATGAAGGCGATGGCGGAGACGCTTTCTTCGAGGGAGGTGGACTTGCAATCTACCAACGCCTTGAATCACTTTGGTAGAGAAAAATTTGATTACATCTATCCCGAAAGAAATGATAAAGAATCACCCATCATCCCTAAAAGTGTAAAGTGGAATTTTGAGAGTGCGCTAAACTCCGAAGAACGCGCCCCTTCCGAACCAAGTTTGGGTACTATTTATCATACCCCTTTCGAAAAACCCGCTGAATTTATTGGTAGTAACAATTGGACGGTGGCGGGAAGTAAAACTGCCAATGGAAAACCTATCCTTTGTAATGATCCTCATCTTAATTTGACCCTTCCTGCCATTTGGTACGAAATCCAAATCCACACCCCCGAGACTAATGTTTACGGGGTTTCGTTGCCGGGCGTTCCTGGGGTTACAATTGGTTTTAACGAAAACATCGCTTGGGGATTCACCAACGTCGGGCATGACATTATGGATTGGTACAAAATCAAATGGGCGGACAACCAAAAAACCACTTACTATCTTGATGACCAAGTGATGAAAACAGAATTAAAAGTAGAAAGGATAAAAGTGAGAGGTCAGGCGGATATTTTGGATACCGTGAGATATACGTATTGGGGCCCTGTCAGCTACGAAAGTAAAGATCATCCTTATCAGGACTTGGCCATGCACTGGCTAGTGCACGAAGGCAAAGGCAATGAACTGACTTCATTTTTGGGAATCAATACCGCTAAAAATTTTGATGATTACTACAACGGTATTCGAAGATTTGATAACCCCGCCCAAAACATTGCTTTTGCTAGCAGGGACGGAGACATCGCACTCAAGGTACAAGGAAAATTTCCCATCAAAGCCGAAGAACAAGGGCGATTCGTACAGGATGGCAGCACTAAGGCTACCGCTTGGAAAGGTTTTATTCCCTTTGAGCAAACACCTTTTGTGAAGAATCCCGAGCAGGGTTTTGTGGGTTCAGCTAATCAATTTTCGGCAGATACGACCTATCCTTATTATTACAACGGCGGATTCGAAGATTATCGAGGTAGAAGTTTGAATCAACAACTCGCTACGATGGATGATATTGCAGTTCAGGATATGAAGGACTTACAGGGCAGCAATTACAGTATCAAAGCAGCCGAAGCACTTCCCCTGATGTTGGGCTACTTGCAAGCCGCCGAACTCAATGCGCAGGAAAAAGAATTATTGAAGATACTAGCTAGTTGGGATTACAACTACGACAAAGAGGATACGGCACCCATCATTTTTGATACATTGTTTAGAGAATTTTACCGACAAACTTGGGATGAAGTTTTTACGGTCATGGAGGATAATGAAATTCCTTTTTTGTATCCCGAAAGCTGGCGAACGATAGAACTGCTGGAAAAAACACCCAACGACGAATTATTCGACGACCAAACGACTGCCGATAAAAAAGAAACCGCCGAAGACATCGTGGTGGCCTCGTTCAAAGCCATTGCTGCGGAGTCCGAAAATTGGAAAGAAAATGGTAAGTTCATCTCGTGGGAAACTTATCGAAATCTAAAAATTCCTCATCTGCTCAACCTTCCGGGATTCAAATCAAAATTTGTATCCAGAGGTGGAAGCGGTGATGTGCTGAATGCGTTTAATGTTCGGGGCGGTCGAGCGTTTGGTCCTTCTTGGAAAATGATCGTGGAGCTAGACGATGAAGTGAGGGCCTACGGCGTGTATCCCGCTGGACAATCGGGCAACCCCGGAAGTCCTTACTATGATAGTATGGTGGAGACGTGGGCGAGCGGCGACTACTACGAATTGATCTTTATGCGCAATAAAAATGAAGAACACGAACGCCTTTTGTATTCGGAAGTTTTTGAATAAAAAATATTCACATTTCGCTGAAAATACAGCATAAAAAATAAAATTCGTAAACTCGTGATATGATAACAGAACGAGTAGACGAATTTTATTTTTTATGCTGTATTTTCAGCGAAATGTGAATATTTTTTATTCAAAAACTTCCGAATACAAAAGGCGTTCGTGTTCTTCATTTTTATTGCGAATAAATATAAATT
>JBCCJE010000867.1:0-2884 GCA_039027925.1 Bacteroidota bacterium | reverse complement strand
TAAATTGGAAAATGAGTGTGGGAATAGTCTAAATGAAGTACTTAGGATTATTGGTTTTTACCTTCTGGGATGACATCATCTTGATTCGATGAATAGTGCGTTTTCTAAGTTGAATAGTATGTAGGCTGCACAATGTGTTTTGAGTTTTACATTGTTACGAACCTAAAATTATAATTTTTTTTGAAAAACGAATCATACCAACAATAAAATCTTTGAAAAAAATCTGCCTTGCTACCGACTTCTCTTTACTATGGATTTATTGAAATTCTATTATTTTCCTAATTTTGATTCATTATTTAACTTTGAAAAAAAGGGATTATGAAAAACAAATTTACCACACTTTTAAAAATTTCAATTTTCGCTTTTCTCGTTTGTGGAAGTACGAGCCTTTTTGCTCAGCCTTCCAATGATAATTGTATTGAAGCGACGGGGCTTCAATTGGCTGCCGACCCAGCTAGTTGTGTTCAGGTCGATGGAGACACCCGTAATACTATTGATGCGACAACGGTAGCTGGAACGCCTGCTGTTTGTTCAGGATCATGGTACACGGATGACGTATGGTTTACTGTTGATATTGGGGCTACTATCCCAGCCGGTGGGATTACGGTAGAAACGGAGTTCGGAACGGAAACCGACGATGTACCCGCAGTAGGAATGGCCATCTACCAATCTTGTGATGCCAGCGAAACGCCTCTTGCCTGTTTTTCCAACGGAGATGGTACAGAGAGAACTTTAGCACTTTCGTCAAAGTGCTTATTAGCTAACAATACCTACATAGTAAGAGTTTGGTCTGGAGGAGAGCCAACTGCCAACGCAGGGACTTTTAGAATTTGTGCTTACGAAACCCCTACACCGGCTATACCTACCAATGTGCTGTGGGGGGACCAACCGGGAGAAGGAGATTTTGACGGAGGCATCAATGGCTGGACAATTGTCAATGACCTTGATTGTGATACCGTAGATCTTTGGCAGTATAGCCCTGATGCTACGGCTACCATGGGTGCTTACTTTACTGGTGGTGGTGTGAGTCAATCACCCTCTTTCTGTAATGGAGCGATGGCATTTGACTCTGACTTTTATGATAATAATGGAAACCCTGATACTCAGGGTGGAGGAATTTGTCCAGCTGCACAAATTGGCGAATTAGTTTCTCCTAAGATTGATTTGTCAGCGGTAAGTGCAGGTGTTTTTGGAGTATCGGTAGTTTGGCACCAAGCTACTCGGCAGTTCAACAGTACCTATATATTATCTTACTCCAATGACGGCGGTAGTAACTGGATAGACATCACCGTCAACGAAGAACTCGAAACTAACAGTCCTCACATAAATGAGTTTAGAAGAGTATTCTTGCCCGATGCAGATCTCAATGCAACTGAATTTCAAATCAAATTCAGATACGAGGCGAATTATTACTACTGGATCATTGACGATGTACAGATCGTAGAAACAGAACGAAACAATATGCAGGCTAATGGATTTTACGCATTGGCTCCTAACCGCTTCACCGCAAAATCTCAAACGGATACTGTTAGATTCTTGATTGATGTAGAAAATGTAGGATCATCCGACGCAACGGGAGTAGAGGTGGATATGACCATCAGAAATAGTGGTGGTGATGTAGTATATAATGAGGTGCTAGAGTACGGTAATGTAGCAGCACAATTTGTAGATGAAAACAGAATTTTTCCTGGATTCTTCTTACCACCCGCAGTCGAAGAAGATTATACGGCTACCTATACTGTAAGTTCGGATTCAGTTGATTTTGATCCGTCCAATAATGTTCAAAGCTTTACTTTTTCTGTATCAGATTCTACGATGGCTAAAGAGGATAACATTGGTCTAGGGCAGTTCTCCTCGGCAACAGAGGACGTCACAGCGTGGTCTCTTGGATCGCATTACTATATCAATCATGGCTCTGATCCTAATAATCCAAACGTATTGTACGAGTGCTCCTCGGTACTCATCAATGTTGGTAGCTTAGAGGAAAACCAAGGTGGAGTGGTATCTGTATTTTTATACGAATGGGAAGATGTTAACGGTGACGGCATCTCACAAGCTGTGGAAAGAGGAGCTACGGGTGCAGTAGCAGGAGAGATACTAGGTAACTTTACATTCGTAATTGATACTATGGAGCAAACTTCGGGAGAAGATATTCTCATCACGCTTGACAACTTTAGCGGTGCAGCTTCTACTGATCCTATCCTCTTGAAAGATCAAACGAACTACGTACTAGCGGTAGGTTTGAGTTCACCTACGGGATCTACTTCTTTGATTACCCACGCTGGTCGTCAGGATAATCCTAACTTTGTGGCCACCTCCTTTATGTCAGACTCTCTGGGGCTTGCTAGGTATCTATCTTTCTTCAATGGTTCAGATGGAGATGCGGGGCTTGGTTCTGATTTGACGGTAAATAGTTTTCTTTATCCAAGAATTAGAATGCACATCGGCGAAGTGCTTCTTGAATCGGTAAATCAACCACTAGGTGAAGGAAATACCATGAGCATATTCCCTAATCCTACTACTGATGTTTTGAATCTTGAGTTGGATTTGACCGAACAAATGGGTGATGCCGTCATCAGAATTATTGATGTTAATGCCCGAACGGTGATGGAAAGAAGGTATTCAGACTTGGATAGTCAGACGTTAATATACGATGTCTCAAACCTTCCAACGGGTAACTACTTTATCAGACTTCAATCCGACAAAGGCTACGCTACCGAGAAATTCTCCATAGCGAGATAGTATTACTTTGATACCTAACAGATCAGGAAAGGCTCATACTAAAAAAGTATGAGCCTTTTTTGCGTGGTATGAGATATAGCTAAATGTCCGTCAGTTATTTCGTACCTCTTTACATATGTCCCCCTATGGTCATATTTTGGGC
>JBCCJE010000866.1:0-2886 GCA_039027925.1 Bacteroidota bacterium | reverse complement strand
CCAAAGTTTCGTAAGGCAGCCTTTGTACCATTCTGATTCTAAATTTAGCTTTTCCAATCCAAGTTCCGTGTGTAGTCCTCAACTTCTAATTAGCAATTAGAAGGATGTACGTTTATAAATGCAGAACTTGGTATAAACAAAAAGACGGTTCTCAAAATTAATTGAGAACCGTCTTGGTCAAAACTCATATTAAATTATTAATCAAAATTACTGAACATATAATCTTTGAAAAGGAACGATCACTTCATTACGATCCATGTCATTCAATGCTCTTAACTTCGCTACGGTAGTGTTGTATTTTTTAGCAATACTATTTAAAGTGTCTTCGTCCTGAACAATGTGAACCAATCTTTGCGTACCTCCTACGTTAATTTCTATGGTCTCTCCATCTCCTTTACCCGATACAATTGGCTGCGTAGCGGCGGCTCTCGTGCCTGAGATAGCAGGATTGACGTAAATGTACTCCTGTGGAACAGCAACTGCCTGAGGTGCTGCTGTACCTTCTACTGCTTGCGCTATTAATAAAACCTGCCCAACCGAGATAATGTTGGAAGTGAGTCCATTTATTCTTTTGAGTTCATTAAGATCTAGTTGGTAAAGCCTCGCAATCTTATACAAAGTTTCGTTTTTAGCTACCGTATGATACCTAGCTCCCTTAGGAGAAACAATACTGTAAGCTATTGGTTGCGCTCCAGCAGCTCCAATTGTTTCGGGAGCAGCTTGCACGTAGATCAAGTTACCCGTATTACGAGGAGACACCTGATAATCAGAAGGTGGCTGAATAGTTAATCGAGTACAAGGATAGATGGCATTTCTTCTCAATCCATTCCACGCTTTGATTTGATTGACGGAAATACCGTAAGTAGCAGCGATGCTGTAGAGGGTTTCTCCTTTTTGCACTACGTGCGTATTGTAGGTAGGTTGTTCCATGCACTCCGAGCTAGCTCCCTTTGCTGCGGTTTTGTCCACAGGAGGAACAATAGCTAGTCGCATACAGGGATAAATTCTGTTATTAGCACCGATTCCATTCCATTTTTTCACCTCTTTGATATTTAGCCCGTAAGTTCTGGCGATGCTGTAGAGGGTTTCTTTTTTCTGAACGATGTGGGTGTCAGAGGTGGATACCTCAAGGCAACCCTGATTATCTTCTACCACCTCAGTTGTTGAAGGCGCACTCGTAGAGGTGTTAGTATCCGTAGAGGTACTGATGATAGTTCCCCCTGTGTTTTTGTTGACCATGTAGCCATTGCGGTAGAAGTTGCCGCCGTATTCCCCATTAGCCAATTCACCTGTGTAAGAATCCATATACACGCCCTTATCCAAATCCAGATAGATTCGACCAGACCCTGGGTAAGAAGTACTGGTAGCATAGGGAGATCCCGTAACTGTTCCCGTAGAGCCATTATTTCCGGTAACTACATTGATGCCACCTGGGCTAGGATTGACCACCACGGGTTTGACAGTAGTGGGCGTGGTATTGGTATTACCAGTAGTGGGTGAGGTATTGATGGGTGTGGCGGTATTACCATTATTGGAATTGGTAGCCGTAGTGGAAGTTGTAGTATTGGTATTAGGTTTTCCACCGTAAAATTTACAGATCAGCCCCAAGTAATCTACAATATTGTAGTTGTTAATTTTTCTAAGTTCTAATTTTTCACCTACTGCAAGCGGCGGCATGGGATCAGATTTTTTGTAGAGTACTCCGATTTCGGGAAGTATGGTCATATCTGATAGTCCATTTCTGGTAGGATCGGTTTTGACTCTGAACTTGTATCGCGTCAGACAATCCTTATCATCTTTTTCACTAAAGAAAACATCAGCCTTGGATCCTTTCGTAGCGAGATTACCAGATACGGATTGGTTGTAGTAATACGCAAATTTGAAGGTTTCGGATTTTGAGCCAAACGAAATATTAGTGTTATAATAATATTCCGCTTTCTTCACTTTGTAAATACGAAAACCATAGGTGTGTTCTTGTACGATAAAAACCTCCATCGTTCCTTTATTCACATCATCCACAAATTGTTCATCCCTATCCAATTCGGCGCAAGATTCTGTTCCCGCTGGCTTATACTGACGAGGGGTATAATCTTCCCCTGCTTCGAGGATGATTTTTTCATTATCGCTTACCTTGAGATGGAAGAATAGATAAGGCGTTTCTTCGTTGCCGTCTTTTGCGTATTCGTAACTGTCCATACAGTCCTTGCTAGCATTATAATCAATGTAGATGCTAGTACCCAAAGATGGAACGGTAGTAAGTAAGAAGAAAAGTAATAAAACATTTACCTGTTTCATAGTACTGTTTTTTAGCTAAAAAATTTAAATAAGAGTGAAACTTGTTGATTTGGAGTGACGCCTGTCCCAATGCTGTGGGAAGTTACAGATTTAACTCAAGTAATTTAAGATTTCCCGAAGTTTCGGGACAGGCGTCACTCCAAATTAGTCGAGATAGGTATAATTAAAATCCTTTCCGATGCTCTACGAAAAAGTATTTTTGAACCTGTTCTGTTGGTAGATAATTATACACTAACTGAGATTCCAGATAGGTGCTTTTAAGGGAAGGACTAGTTTGATCGCCTAAAATTAGCTTAAAACTATCTGATTTGCAAGAAATCAAGTATGAAAATAGATCAGATATAAAAAACTCAAAATCTTGGTAAGCCCTTTAAATACGTAGCTTGGCGGTTAAAATTACTTTTACACAGCATCGTCATACCTGCCACTTAGCAGATCATCCCAATAATTATTAATCTTATTAGTGCAGAGTAACCCAAGTTAAGACATCCTAGAAGGGTCAACCAAATATTATTTTGCTCGTGGTAATAAAGGGTGACTTCTCGTCTAAAATGACTTTAATTTCTCTATATTCTAACGCTACAAAATTTT
>JBCCJE010000865.1:0-2889 GCA_039027925.1 Bacteroidota bacterium | reverse complement strand
TCAATAAAAAGAACCCGAGATTCAAGCAGCGTCAAGGGTAAAATTGATTGAGGATTAATGATTATGAATTAAAGGTCGCAAAACCTAGTTCTACACAATTAATCCATAATCTTTAATCGTAAATTCATAATCAAATAAGATATGGCTCGTATTGCAGGTAATGATTTACCACGTAACAAAAGAGGAGTAGTCGGATTAACTTATGTCTTTGGTATCGGTCCTTCTCTAGCTAAGGAAATTTTAGATAGAGTAGGAGTTGACGAAAGTACCAAGGTAGGTGAGTGGACAGATGACAACATCCGTAACATTTCCAAATTGATTCAGGACGAATATAAAGTGGAAGGAGAGTTAAGGGGAGAAATTCAAACCAATATCAAGCGATTGATGGACATCGGATGTTATCGCGGATTACGCCATCGGAAAGGATTGCCACTAAGAGGGCAACGGACACAGACTAATGCGCGTACTCGAAAAGGTAAGAAGAAAACAGTTGCAGGTAAGAAAAAAGCAACCAAATAATAAATATTTTGAGGTCTTATGTATCTCCCAAATTTTGGGGAATTTTGGATTCAAAATAGACTTATCATTCATACTTCTAAATCTTAGACTCATAATCTTAAACCCATAATCAGAAAAAATGGCGAAAGGTAGAAAAGTAGTTAAAAAAAGAAAGGTAAGGGTAGAGCCCGAAGGTCAGGTTCATATCCAAGCAACATTTAATAATATTATCATCTCTTTGACCAACAAAGCTGGGCAAGTAATTTCTTGGGGCTCGGCGGGTAAAGCTGGGTTTAGGGGTTCAAAAAAAAATACTCCCTACGCTGCCCAAATTGCTGCATCGGATGCTGCTAAAGTGGCTTACGAAGCTGGAATGCGATCAGCAGTCGTCTTTGTTAAGGGACCTGGAGCTGGTAGAGAGTCAGCTATCAGAGCAGTAGATCAGGTGGGTATCAAGGTTTCTAAAATCAAAGATATTACTCCGATTCCTCATAATGGTTGCCGTCCACCAAAGCGTCGTAGAGTATAATTTTTCCAACATCAATCTATAGAAAATCATATTCGTTTTGTGGAAATTCGTTTTTTCTTTTAAGTGAAAAAAGCGAATAAAATAAAACTAAAAAAAGTCTAATAATGGCAAGATATACAGGACCTACTTCTAAAAAAGCAAGAGCATTCGGCGAGCCAATTTTTGGCTTTGATAAGGCTTTTGACAAAAAGAAATATCCTCCCGGACAACACGGTAACTCTCGTAGAAGAAAGCAAAAGTCAGATTACGCTAACCAATTGATGGAGAAACAAAAGGCAAAATATACCTATGGTGTGTTAGAGCGTCAGTTTCGCAATCTCTTTGAAAAAGCAAATCGCAAGAAAGGGGTTACTGGTGAAGTATTACTTCAGTTTTTAGAAGCAAGGTTAGATAATACGGTTTATAGATTAGGCATCGCACCCACTAGAAGAGCCGCTAGACAATTGGTTTCTCATAAGCACATAACCGTTAATGGAATCGTAACTAATATTCCTTCTGCACAGTTAAAGCCCGGTGATGTAGTAGGTGTGAGGGGTAAGTCGCAAGGATTACTCGTAGTGGGGGAGAGCATAGCTAACAACAAAGCCGAGGTAAGAAAATTTGGTTGGCTAGAATTTACACCTTCAAAAATGGAGGGAAAATTCTTGGAATATCCAGAGCGTGAAAAAATACCCGAAACCATCAATGAGCAGTTGATTGTCGAACTTTATTCTAAATAAATTTTATCTCAGCAACAATTGGTATTTCTCCAATTGTTGCTGATTGCTATATTACTGAACTACTACACACGGTTTTCAATCGAAACCAAAAATCCAACAACTCAAGATTTAAAATCAAAATTGCGAAGCTAGTACGTGGCGATTTTGGTTGTCTTTTCAAATTTAATTTCTTCAAATAATACCTCCAACTAATATGAGCATTTTAAATTTCCAGAAGCCTGACAAGATATTGATGCAAAAAGCTACCGACTTCGAAGGTACTTTCGAATTCAAACCACTTGAACCAGGCTTTGGACAAACAGTAGGGAACTCGCTAAGAAGAGTTTTGCTTTCCTCTTTGGAAGGTTTTGCTATCTCTGCGGTGCGTATCGCAGGAGTTGAACACGAATTTGGTACTATCCGAGGAGTCGTTGAAGATGTGGTAGATATTGTATTGAACCTAAAGCAAATCAGAATCAAGCAATTGATTGCGGATGAAGATATTTCTACCGAAAAAATATACCTGACCATCAGCGGTAAAGATGAGTTTAGAGCGGGAGACATAGAGGAGCATACTAATGTTTTCAAAATAATGAATCCCGATTTGTTGATCTGTAGTATGGAACCATTCGTCAATTTGGAGATGGAATTAACTATCACTAAAGGACGAGGATACGTTCCTGCGGACGAAAACTTACCGAAGGATGCGCCGATTGGTGTCATACCCATTGATGCGATTTATACGCCAATCAAAAACGTGGCTTACAAAGTATCTAACACACGGGTTGGACAAAGAACGGATTACGAAAAATTGACCATTGATGTCAAAACTGACGGTACGATTCATCCCGAAGATGCGATCAAAGAAGCCTCTAGAATTTTGATTCAACACTTGATGTTGATTACTGACGAAAATATCACTTTCGAAAATGAAGGTAGCCGAGAAGACAATATTGTGGATGAGCACATCCTACACATGCGTAAGTTGTTGAAAACTTCATTGGAGGATTTGGACTTGTCAGTACGTGCTTACAACTGTCTGAAAGCAGCTAAGATCAATAGCCTAGCCGAAATGGTCAAGTACGATACCCACGAGTTATTAAAATTTAGAAACTTCGGTAAAAAATCTCTACTTGAAATCGAAGAACTACTCCAAGATAAAGG
>JBCCJE010000864.1:0-2890 GCA_039027925.1 Bacteroidota bacterium | reverse complement strand
TTAATTTTTAATTGGGTCATCAAGCCCAAATCCCCTTGCCAATCGTCCCTGACCCTAATTTCCACCCCAAACCAGCGGTAACAATCCCTTTCTTCGGGTTCTTATTTTTTTCCGCCTTACATTGAGAAAAAAATAAATCATGGATAACTTTTCGAAATTAGTATTAGGATTGCACGTGGCGGCAGGGTTCTCTAGTATCGTCGTTTTTTGGATACCCATTTTTCTGAAAAAAGGGAGCAAGCTACACAACAAAATTGGCAAAATCTACATGGTGCTTATGTGGATAGTAGTCATCTCGGCGGCCATTTTATCCATAAAAAATATCATCATCGGAAGGTACATCGCAGCGGCTTTTTTAGGATTTCTTACTTTGATTACGGCTAATCCGTTGTGGTACGGGATCGCTATTTTGAAAAATAAGCGAGGCATCTCGCGCTCCTACCAACGCAAGCACATGCTCTTCCACGGCTTGATATTTACAGCGGGCATCTTCTTATTTGGCTACGGGATTTATTTAGAAGGTAAAAATGCGGGCGTATTAATGCTCATTTTTGGATCGTTGGGTATGCTCACCGGAAAGGATGTGTACCAAATGTACACGGCTCCCTCCAGCAAATCCAACTGGATCAAAACCCACATCGAAGGCATGCTTACGAGTGGTATTGCGGCTTATACGGCGTTTGCGGTATTTGGCGGTCGTACTTTTTTCGGCGCGTGGTTCACAGGATACCTCTCTGTCATTCCGTGGGTAGCACCGACGGTGGTAGGGATAGTACTCATCAAATATTATAAAAAATCTTATTTGAAAAAAACCAAAGTCACTAGGGCGGTGATTTAAGGAGTAAAGCCAAAAATTTGGGCACAGTCTATGCCGCTTTCTCCTTGTGATAATGATACATACGCCTCGATAACAACAACATACGCACAGTAATTTTTTAAAAAAATCTAAAAAAATATACTGTGAGAAAGTTAATCATCATCACCGTTAGTTTATTACTATTATCAGCAAATATCTTCGCTCAGTTTGCTAAGCCCCACGCCAAGTCAAAATTCCGAAAAGCACCAGCTAGAACCATGCATTATTCCTTGTGGAGTATTGGTCTTTCCCTAAAATCATCCGCAGAAAATATCAATCCTCGATCTGTTCTTACCGAGGATAGCGAAACCTATCACCGACCTAAATTCTCCTACGAGATAGAATTATTCATCGAAAGAAAATTGGAGAATGCTTCTAATTTCATTTTGGTTACGGGGTTTAATTTTCACAGCGTGTCCTTCGAATATGACTATCAGACCCCCATTACCTTCAGCGAGGGAGGGGCTATCAACAGCGAAGGTCAAATCCTAAATCAACTCGATTTAACGATCAATAATCCTTTCGAAAGGTTGAGCCTGAACGCCACTACCGCCTTCACCAAATACCACGATGGCAACGATTACGCCGAAGGAGATACCTTGAATTTCAGAATGCAATCGGTCAACAGAGCTAGTTATTTTGGAGTGCCCATTGCTATCAAAAAAGAATTTGGGTACAAGGTGCTCAAGTTTACCATGAAGGCAGGAGTGGAGCCAGCCATGCTTCTGAGGTCAGAAGTGGACTACAATTATTACCATAATTTTGGTTTTTCCGTAGAGGGAGATCGAGCAGATTATAAGTACCGAGGGGATACTTACGAACGTGTAGCCCTCCTCGAAGTAGAACCTAACGAGCGGGTAAAAAACACAGAAAACTTTCAGGCCAATGCTTTCCTTAATGTAGGATTTGTTCACTACTACCGATACCATACTTTCTTTATCGAAGCGGAAGTCAAAAGAGGACTCTTGGCTTTCTCGAACGGCAGCGACTACAATCCACATTTGCAAAGCATCGGGATGAGGGTAGGATTTATCAAACGATTCACCGAAAGTAAAGTGATTGATATGGCTAGACCGAGAAAGTTTTTTAGATGGTAGGGATTAAGAGTGTATCTAAAAACTAAATAGGTTGTGAATAATACTGAAAACCTTTCGGCTGATGACTCGAAGGGTTTTTTTATTTTGGGTAAGCACTCAGATCTTTAGGTAACTTCAATTACATTTGCACAAAAAATTGACTGATGAACAGACTTGTATTTTTTCTCTTTGCCGTATCCATTTTTTTTCAGTTACTAAGTTGTAAGTCGAATCCATCTGCCGTTGCTTCGGGCGATCAGACGGATTTTCGCATTGGATTTTACAACGTAGAAAATCTATTCGATACCATAGACATCATGGACAAAAAGGATGAGGAGTTTACGCCCAATTCTAAAAAGGAATGGAACACCGAGCGGTATCACAAAAAACTTAATGACCTCGCCAAAATCGTGGCAGCCATTGAGTACCCCGCTATCCTCGGAGTGTGTGAGGTGGAAAACAAAACGGTGCTCGAAGATTTTTCGAAAAAAACGAGTTTGAAAAAATACAACTACGACATTGTTCACTACGAATCTCCCGACCAAAGAGGAATTGACGTTGCCTTGCTGTACCAAAAAAAATTCATGAAGGTCTTGTCCTCTAAACCCATTCGAATTAATTTTCCCAGAGCCATCACGGGTGAGGAAAATTATACCTCACGGGATATACTTTACGTCGAGGGACAATTAAAAAATAAAGAAATCCTCCACCTATTTGTTAATCATTTTCCGTCACGTCGGGGTGGACTAGCAGCCAGCGAACCCAAGCGTATCCACGTAGCTAATTATTTGAAAAAAGACATTGAGACGATTCAGAAAAAAAATCAAAACGCCAACATTATTTTGCTAGGCGACTTCAACGATGAGACGGATAACAATAGTATTGCAAAAACACTTGGAGCAAAAATGCCTACGGAAAATCCAGCACCTGCCGACCTTATCAACTGCTCCGCCGAGCG
>JBCCJE010000863.1:0-2893 GCA_039027925.1 Bacteroidota bacterium | reverse complement strand
TTTTATTTTAAAGGTTCACGCTGACTTTTAAATCCTAAAATTTCTTTGTAACAACCCATCCAATTCAATGGACGAAGCGGATAATGGAACTCCCATTTTTTTTGTAAAAATATTGTTAAACCTCCTCCGATTCTATTCCTAAGGTCGTGTGTCTTTTGTTGGTATGGGTAGCATTTTTTAGAGCAATGTTATCAATACACCTGTAACTCCTTCCTGCACGATACTGAATATCGAAGGTACGGCAAACAAGAGAAATGCCGTGCTCTCCTTCGGGGATCGGGGGTCAAATCATCATCTATGTCAATTCCAAAAGAACCACGCCAACTCATGGTCAACCTAATGTACATCGTCCTAACCGTCATGTTGGCACTCAATGTCTCTGCCGAAGTCCTTAACGCATTTTTGGTGATGGACAAAAGTATTGGAGAAAGTAGCCAAATCGTTGGTGACTCCAATGTACAATTATTCGCCGCCATCGAGCAGCAGGCAGATGCTTACGCTCAATTTTTACCGTATAAGGAAAAAGCAAACCAAGCACAGGTTTTAGTCAAAACATTTTATAATTACGTAGGAGCTTTGAAAACTGAGTTAGTAGAAAGTTCGGGCGGGTTGGATGAGGATAACCTACCGGTGAGCAAACAACGAAAGGAGCCGGCAACCCGCCTTTTTGTTTACGAAGGGAAAGGCGATGAACTGGAAACTAAAATCATCGAGATCAGAAAAAATCTCCTAGACTTAGTGGATGACGAAGCAGATAAAGCGATGTTAGATCAGGTGCTTCCGCTAGAATTACAACCCGTACCCGAAGATTCCGATAAAGATTCGTGGGCGCAGTTTACGTTTCAGCAAATGCCCGTGGCCGCTGTACTTCCTGTGCTTTCCAAATTTCAAAATGATGCTAAGATTGCCGAAAGTGCGTTGCTTAGTCACTTTTATAACAAAACAAATGGAACTGTATTCAAGCCCGACCAATTTGCTGCCGTGGTGTCCGCAGACAAAAGCTACGTCATCAGGGGAGAGCAATTATCATCGGAGATTTTTCTATCTGCATTTAGTTCCACGGCTGATAATATTGCTATCAAAGTGAACGGTCGCCCCATCGAAGTGAACAATGGAAAAGCCCTTTTTAATATTCGTCCTAACCAAATAGGGAGTCAAAGTTTTACTGCCGAAGTGACGATGACCAATCCACTTACGGGGGAGGAAAAAACTTACCTCAAAAAATTCAACTACGAAGTGGGCGAGCGTTCGGTAACGACTTCGGCGGACAAAATGAATGTGTTTTACTTCGGGGTGAATAATCCTTTTTCCGTTTCCGCCGCTGGAGTTCCTAGTAAGGAGGTTCGAGTAGCAAGTGACGGCGTTCGGCTGGAAAAAATTCGAAATGGGAAATACAACGTCAAACCCCAACGAACAGGCAAAGTACGTATTACGGTCTCTGGCGGCGGATTAGAACCCACGAGTTTTGAGTATCGGGTGAAAAAGATTCCCGATCCCGTTATTCGCTTGGGACGTAAAGGTCAAGAAGGCATGAGTCCGAATGAGTTTAAAGCGCAGCAGGGACTGGTGGCACTGTTAGAAAACTTTGACTTCGACGCCAGGTGCAATGTAGTCAGCTACGAAATTACGAGACTACCGCAAAAAGGAGATGCCGAGGTCATCACCAACAAAGGCGGACGGTATTCTTCTACAGCCAAAAGCCTTATCAACAAAGCAACTTTCGGCGATACTTTCTTCTTCGATCAGGTAAAAGTGAAATGCCCCGGCGATGAGGTCACCCGAAAAATTAATGGATTGAGTATTAAAGTTAAGTAGAGGAAGGATCATCGTATTTCCGAAAATCCTAAGACTCTGATCCTATTTTATAATTTTTTCGTAACTACTTAGCCACACGCTTTGAGAGCTCCGTGAGATGAGAACGTGGGAATACAAGCGTTCTTAAAGCCAAACTATGGAGCTTTCGTTGGCTTTAAGAACTTTTGCTTTACTTATTTGCTATCTCACGAAGTTCTCAAAGCATAGGGCTAGGTAATTACATTTTTTCACTAAATAAATTTCTTATGAAAAATATCCTTTTAATCTGCATGGGTATTGTTATATCCCAACTGTCTTTTTCACAAGTAGAGGTCTTGGATGGCATCACCGAAAAAACCTTACTAAAAGATCGCCAAATATTGCAACATCGCCAACCACGAGAGGCAGATGTTTTTTGGGAAAAAAGAATCTGGCGTGTGATTGATGTCAGAGAAAAAATGAACCAAGCCTTTATGTACCCCAATGCTCCATTTTTTGACATTATAAAAAATGCAGCGATGAACGGAGAACTTACTTTGTACTCCGTTCAGGATGATAAATTTTCTGAAAAGCTGACGGATTATGAGGGCGTATTTTTTGAAAGAGACACTGTAGAAATTGTTGATGAAAACTACAATGTCAGGTATCATCCTATCTTGAATGAATACGGATACGAAGACATCAAGCGATTCAGGATCAAAGAGGTGTGGTACTTCGACGAAAGTACTTCGACGATGCAGGTGCGTATTTTGGGTATTGCGCCGTTGAGAGATGTTTTTGACGAGAACGGCAATTTTAGATACGAGATGCCTTTGTTTTGGGTATATTTTCCAGAGCTAAGAAATGTGATTGCCAGACACGAAGTGTATATCCCCGGTAATGATAATCAGGTGATGAGTTGGGACGACTTATTCGAAATGCGGTATTTTGCGAGTGCCATTTATAAGGAAGGTAACATCCACGATCGCAGAATAAAAGATTATAAATCGGGCATTGACATCCTCCTTGAAGCCGATAAAATCAAACAAGAACTGTTCAACTTTGAGCACGACCTGTGGAGTTATTAATGAATAATTAATAATGAATAATTAATAATTTC
>JBCCJE010000862.1:0-2900 GCA_039027925.1 Bacteroidota bacterium | reverse complement strand
TTTGCGCATTGATAGGATTAGAGGCGGTAATGCTGAAAGAAATATTGTCCACACAATTATTACCATCCAAAATTACCGCTGCGTAACTCCCCGCCGAAAGATTATTAAAAGCCCCAGTCGAGTTGGTGTTCCCGTTCAAGGTATAAGTAAAATTCCCAACGCCCCCCGTAGCTTGAAGCGTAACTGACCCATTGCTATTGCCGGCACAACTTGCGTTAGTTTGATTAGCAATGGTCGTTTGAATCGCCGCGGGTTCGTCAATTACCACGGGCAGTACAGCTTGACAATCCAAATCATCCACTACAATAATATCGTACTGGCCCGCTTGTAAATTTGTAAATACATTGTTATTTCCATTTGGCGTATTTCCCAAAAAGTAATTAAAATTACCCGTACCGCCGATCGCTTGAACTTCCACAATCCCATCGCCCGCCCCGAAGCAAGATACATTTTGCGCACTCGTAAGCGATAATTGTACTTCTGAGTTTTCGTTGATTTGCACATTTTCCGACTTGGTACATCCGTTGCCATCTATGAGATTGACGAGGTAGTTGCCCGCAGTCAAGTTCGGAAAATTGGCGGTATTGCCATTGATGGTGTTTCCGTTCGTGGTGATGGTAAAGTTGCCTACACCCCCCGTAGCGTTGACGGTGAAGGCCCCCGTAGCATTCCCAAAACAATCCACGTGCGTTATTTGCCCTACTTGTAAAACCAATTCGGGGGGTGCAGTAATCGTTGCGTTAACGGTAGTGATACAGTCATTTGCATCTTTTACGTTGAAGTTATAATTCCCTGCCGCTAGGTTGCTAAAAGTGGAACTAGCTTGATAATTTCCCCCGTCCACATTATATTCTAAATTACCAGCACCGCCTTGTCCATCCAAGACGACCACTCCAATATTTTCCCCAAAACAATTCAAATTAGTTTGTTGTGCAATCGCCAAGGTCAAGGCAGGTGCTTCGTTGATAGTGAATGGCGTTTGCGTTTCGCAGCCATTAACATCTTTAGTCAGTAGCGTATAGTTTCCCCCCGCTAAATTATTGAAAGTACTGCTCGGTTGAAAATTGATTTGGTCTAGGGAAAAAGTGTAGGATGGAGTTCCCCCAAAAGTATTGAAGGTAGCTACCCCATTTTGATTGCCGTTGCAGTTTACATTAGTAATGTTGCTCACGACGGTAATTAATGGCGTCGGTTCGCTGATAAAAAATGGAAGTGTTCCTTCGCAGTCAAAATCATCTCTGACGGTCAGTAGATAATTACCTCCCGAAAGATTCGTAAATGAATTGTTAAAAGAAAAATTCACACCGTCAATACTGTACCGATAACCACTCGTGATGGTACCTCCCACCGCGCTTACCGTGATCGCACCGTTTCCGTTACCACTACATAAAATATTTTGTTGCTGCGTGATGATGGGGCTAATGGCTGATGGTGCAGTGATAGTAACTGGGACAGTTATAGCATTGCCCAACGCATCGGTCACGCCCACATTATAAGTGCCCGCAAGTAGATTGTTAAATATTCCGCTCGGTTGCGGTGTGCCGTTGTTGATGGAGTAAGTGTAAGGTGCGCCACCACCCGATGCGTTGACTTCCAAGCTACCGTCGTTGCCACCAAAACAAGTGACGTTGGTCTGACTTACCAAATTAAGCGCAAGCGGAATACCCCCTCCCGAAAAATCCAACTCCAATAAAAACAATCCGCCTACATCGTCGGATGCCAATATTTTTCCCGAAGACAAATACGGATAAACGCCCCAACATCCATTGTAAGCGTTGTAGGCGTTATTGGTTGGGTAAGTGTCATAATACGCCGCCACCGTCACGTTGGTAGGGTCGGTCACATCAAAGACCTGCACCCCATCCTCATAGTAAGAAGTGAATAAATAATTACCTAACAAAAAAGGATTGTGCGGAACATTGTCCACGTGGTTCGGTGCCAGCAGCGGAAATTTCCAATTGCTCAAAACACCGATGTTATTATAGTTTGAAATATCCAATACAGTCATCGGAAGTCCTACCCCTACCTCTCGGGCGTAGTAGGCGGTATTACCATCGGCGGATACCCAACTGCTGTGATTATAACCACTCTCCCCCGTAAAGGATGCTTGGAAGGCGGGATTGGTCGGCGTCGTCATATCCCAAATGTAATACCCGTTGAATCCGTGCGAGCAGTACGCAATGTTGTTTTGAACGTGAACATCGTGGACGTAACCACCACCCGTCAAGGCTACGCTCGCCAGCAGCGTAGGAGGATTGGTAGTCACATCATATACCATCAAGCCGTCACTTCGGGTATCCGAACCCGCCACGTACAATCGTCCATTGGCTTCGTCAATATAAATATTATGTGCTCTCGAAAAATCAGTAGTAATTTGATGGGAAAGGGTCACGGAGTTGGGGAGGTTACTCAGATCATAAACCAACAGACCTTCTGCTCCTTGGTCAGCGCAGGCGTAGGCATAATTTCCGTAGGTTTTAAAATCCCGCCAGATGCTCGTTGCCCCAGGCGTAAAATCATCCACCAATGCAAGTGTATTGTTGGCGGTAATTCTAAAAAAGTGAATCTTGCTCAACGAACCAATGATGGCGTACTCATTACCACTCGCATCGGCGTAGCCCCACACATCATTATAGCCCAGTCCGGGCTGATCCCACTGATCTAGCAAATTCATATTTAAAGATACCTGAGCATCATTGCTTAGTGGAAAAATAAAAATCAACCAACAAACGAAAATATAATACCTTCTCATGGGTTCACCTTTTTTGTAATATGAATTGTTAAGGATTATGGATTCAAGATTATGGATTCAAGATTATGGATTCAAGATTATGGATTCAAGATTATGGATTCAAGATTATGGATTCAAGATTATAGATTTGCGTGATTTTCGAAATCCA
>JBCCJE010000861.1:0-2902 GCA_039027925.1 Bacteroidota bacterium | reverse complement strand
CGCTCTTTGAGCGCTTCTAGTATTACTTTTAATTTGAATTCTATGGTAAAACGTCTTCTCTTTTTTGCCATCTTTTTGATTAAGTTTTTTACTAATATATCAACTTAACCTGTGGTTCGAATATTGGGGGGAAGCATAGTTGCCCACAACGTAGGTTCAAAGACATTTAGTTTTTCGATGGTTAACAATAGCTGTTGAGCTCCATCTTTTCCGACTAAACCCCCTATTTGCGAAAACAGGGCTTCTTTGACGGCAGATTCTTCGTAGAACCACGTAGTGGTAAATAGAATAATCAGCAGCATAGGAGGTAGGGAAAATATTGTATAATAGGACAATGCCGCAGCGTGTGTGAACAGATCGTCCTGACTAAACTTAGAAATACTTTCTTTGACGACTTGCCAATAAAATTTAATAGACTCTTTGGTTTTTGTTTTCATTAAGCTACATTTCTCGCTTTTTTCGAATTAGGCGCAATTGATCTGTTTGGAATGGCCTCTAGCTTTTCTTTTTGGCGTTTGGCGAGGTAGGCTTGAAATAAATTTATCCCCAGCGGAATTAATTTTTTTAAAAGCCCCATTGATGATGACTTAGCTGACTCCGTTGTTGGGTCATCTTCGCTCATTATTTTTTTGGCAGCAACGGTACCTACCCCTATCGCACCTACGGGTAGCGCAACTCTAGTCAATAAATAATTTTGTAGTTGCTTGCGATTAGTTCCGAGGTTACGTGCAAATTCTTGCTTCGTAACTTCCATCATCATTTCTAGCTTTTTTTGTTCCTTTTCCAGCTCTTCCAGCGTCGTTATTTTTGATTTCATTTTTTTGATTTTTTTTAAATACAATTAGATACCCATCAATCCAGCATTTCTCTGATAATCAATGTCAAAATTGGATTAGTGATAATTTGTTTTTTGAAAGTATAAACTAAAAAAGCAAGAAGTACATAAAACAGCGTTAGCACCGAAAAAGCTAATCCGTAAGAGTCCCAGTACTCTCCTAACAATAATCCTACGGCTAAGGAAAAAAAGATCATCACCATGAGACCAAAGATGGCTACTACGGCTACAGTTGCTAAGTTGGAAGTGGTCCTGGCCAATCGCTTGGCGGTCTCCAATCTAAAATGATCCGCTTTTTGTTCCATGTACATTTTGGCGTACTCGATGGTTTCGCCCGTAGTGGATAGTAATTCTTCTGTCTTCATGTCTGATGATTGAGTAAATGAATTAAGGTTGATTACGAAATCATAGAACGGTCAAATAATTATATGTGTCCATTATTCGACCGTTCAAATATGACAGTTTATGCCGTAATACTTAGTAGATTAGCTCTATTTTACACTTGCCCGTTTTCTACGATTTCGGATACGGTTCTAGCTTTTTTACTTATTTTTCTTCTAGCTGCATTGGCACCACTTTGAAAATCATCTTTCACTTCTTCCACCATATCTTCTGTTCTGTTGGTAGCATTGGAGATAGTATTTTTAGCCGTTTCGGCAACTCCCTCTGCCCATTCTTTAGCTGATCCCGTCACCTGATTTACCTTCTCGGATAATAGATCAGAGTTCTCCTTCATAGTTCGCTTCACGTCTTTTTCTATTTTCTTTAATTGTTTCTTCGTTTTCTTCTGAAATTCTTGACCTTCTTCGGATGCTAGGAAATACCCCGCTACACCACCTGCCAACAATCCTATTCCTAATCCGATTAATACTTTATTTGAATCTTTCATTTATGATAAATTTTTATATGTTAAAAAATATTTTGTAAAAGTTATTTACTTAAAATTTTGGTAGCACTACGTGTAATTATCCATAGAACTACTTTCGCCTCAAAGCGCTCTCCTCTATTTCACAACCTCTCTTTTCTCACTTCTCGCTTCTCTCCTCCCTTACCTAATCACCTCTGGCTGAAACAATTGGTAAGCAGCATCGAAGTCTTCCTTAATATCTTTTTTGTACGTTTTCCATTCTTCAGTATCCATATTTTCCACCATTTCCAACATCTCCTTGAGCCTAAATTCGTGGACTTTCAGTACGCCCATTCTCGTCTTGGATTGCTTTTCTAAAGGAGATGGATTAGTGTTATAGTCAGAAGCAACCATATCTATTTCGTTTCTTATTCTTCTCTTTAAAGAAATAATCTCCATCTTAAATTCTTCGGGATTTGCCATTGAATATCCCGTTGTGGTATTTTGATTGTGCATAATCTTATTTTTGTAATTTTTTTGTTATAAAATAGTTGTTGTCTATCCTGCTTCTGCCTTCACGCCACTTTTACTTTTACCATTAAGTTGGAATACACGTTTGGGTGGATAAATATCATCTACTCTCACACCACCGACCACACCAAAATCTAGGGTCGTAATTGGGAAAGGAATCGTAATGTCATTTTGATCAAATGCTTTTTTCAGGGCTTTGATAGCGACGTGTCGTGCCTTATGATAATCCCCCTGAGAAGTTATATTTTTCCAAAAGCGAACCCGAAAGTTGATAGAACTATCACCAAACTCGGTGTAAAAAAATTCGATAGGGGCGGATTCTCTAAAATCCAAACCACTCTTATTGATTGCTTCCAACGCAATAGATTCTACTTTTTCTAAATCGTCTCCGTAGGCCACACCGCAGTCTAGTTCAATTCTTCTTCGTCCGTTGTGCGAATAGTTTTTCAATGGATTTTGCAATACATCTTTATTCGGAATGATTACTTCTTGACCGTCGGGTTGATCTATAACCGTTGATCGTAATGTTATTTTTTTAATTTTCCCGAAATATCCATTGGACTCAATAATGTCACCCACTTGGTAATAATCCTTGACACTCATCAGCACGCCCGAAAATAAATTGATTAACGGGTCTTGAAGTGCTAAACCCACCGCCAAACCGATGACTCCTGCTGTTCCTAACAATG
>JBCCJE010000860.1:0-2905 GCA_039027925.1 Bacteroidota bacterium | reverse complement strand
GTGATACCTAAAAAGAAAAGTTGGAATGGAGCGGCATTTTCAACCTGCCGACCAGCAAAAGCAGGTTTTTAATTTTTCTACTATGTATTTTTCAATGCCTTCATAATTTTATCCACGTCGGGCTGAAAACCAATATACTCATCTTGATCTACTTTGTCTTCGTAGGATTTACTAATAGGAATTTCGACGTCGCAGTCCCTGAGAATCAACACATTACCCTTTCTACCGATGACTTTATCTTTTGCAACAATATAACTACGGTGCACCTGAATAAATCGCTCGGCGGGCAAATGTTCCTTGTAGTCGCTCATACTTTTTGAACCACGATACTTGCGGATGGAGTCATTGGTAAAAATAAGCGGCTCGTTGCCATCTCCTTGGAGGTAGAGAATATCTTTGAGTTGGATAATTTTATAGGATTTTTTGGTGCCCACTTTGAGTACGTTGCTATCCACGCTGATCTCGATGTCCTGTAATTTCTCTTTGAGTTGGACAATTTCTTCTTTCACTTTTTGCTCTCGTCTTTTTGCTTTTTCGAGTTCTCTGATGTACTCCAACGTTTCTCGTCGGAAGAGAAGTCCCGTAGCGACTAGCTGCGTTCCGAAGATGGTCAGTACGTTCACCAAGTACCGAAATTTAACATTCATAAAACCCGGAAATTGGCTATAAATAAAGTGCATAAACCAAGCAAATAACAAAGCATTTACGAGTGAGGCAAAAAGGTAAGGAATATACGAAAGGACAGTTCCCTGACGATCATCAATCATATATTTTTTGAGAACCAGCAGATTAAAATACACGGGGATCATCATAAAAACGGTATAGACCAAACTATTCCTCAAAAGCACAACAAACGCCGTGACGGGGGTAGCGCGCTTGCCAGTCGGTAAACATTCATTATTAATCACGAACTCCAAAAAATTACAATCGGGATCTTCCGTGTAGTACATATTCAAGAAATGAAGCGTGCAAAATCCTAGGGTGAGAAAGAAGAATACCAACCAAGTGACCGTGTCGGTAAAAGATCGCTTGTTGCTAGCAATGATGAACCGAAGGTGTTTGATGTTGTAGTTGGATGATAACATTTGAAATGTGTATGTTGCCTAATCAGTTGATATTCAGCGTGATATGTATTGAATCCACGTTTGTTGTAAGATGCTTAAAGTTAAAAATTACCATTTGGATTTCAAATGGAGTTTCGTTAAAATTTTTCCCAAAGGAAATAAAATCTTACTTGATTTTAACAATATCCCCAGCAAATTAATGAAGACGTAACTCGCCATTTAAACTCAATTTACAATAAAAATAGAACTTGCAGATATAAATTCAAATAGTGCTACGCATGAAAAGACACTTAAATACTGTCGTTATTTCGGATACACATTTAGGCACTTACGGCTGCCACGCCAAAGAACTCTTGAACTATCTGCGAAGTATCAAAACCGAAACCCTAGTACTCAACGGTGACTTTATAGACATCTGGCAATTCAGTAAAAGATATTTTCCAGATAGCCACATGAAGATCATCCACGAGATTATGAAAATGGCTCTTTCGGGAACGAAAGTATATTATATCACGGGAAACCACGATGACGTACTACGCAAATTTTCAGAATTTTCGGCGGGTAATTTTCATCTGCGAGATAAGCTGGTACTCAATATCAAAGGAAAGAACTATTGGATTTTTCACGGAGACATTTTTGATGTATCCATCAAGCACACTAAATGGTTGGCAAAATTAGGCGCGAAAGGTTATGGATGGCTTATTTTGCTAAACCGCTTAGTGAATAAATTCCGCAAAGGGCTAGGAAAATCTCGTATGTCCTTTGCGGGAAAAATTAAAGCAGGTTTTAAAAAAGCTATTAAACAAGTCAATGATTTTGAGGAAATTGCGATCAGTCTCGCAATTCAAAATAATTTTGATTGTGTCATTTGTGGACATATTCACCAACCTATCATAAAGACCATCACCCGAGAAAATCGTTCTGTCCTGTATATGAATTCTGGTGATTGGACAGAAAACCTCACCGCACTCGAATACAGAAATAACAAATGGGAATTGTATAAATATGATGAAGTAGAATATGAGTATATCTCTCCTTTAATAAAAATAAAAGACAAGAACTCTCCTAAAACAACTTCAAAAAATCAAGCCACCTTCTACCCTAAAATTATCCCGCCTTCTACGGAGCATACAGTTTGACACCCTGCTATTGACAATTTTTACCCTTCTTCGTATGACTAGTGCACACTTTGCACTAGTCATCTTTTTTGGGCAAACCCTAAGAAAAAAATTAGCCGAGTTTTCACTTACGGAAAACTCGGCTTTTGCATATTTCGACTTAGTTAATTTTTGGTCTTTGCGGATCGTTTATTTTTTCACAAACTGCTTAGTGACAGCTTGGGTCAAGGTTTGAAATTGAACAAAATAAATACCTTGATCAAAATCAGAAACATCTATCTGTTGCTTCGAGTCAACGATGTTAACTACTTTTACGATTTGACCGACGGAATTAGAAATCTTCACCTCTCCCGTAGCGTTCTCGAACGTCACGGTTTCTTGAACTGGATTTGGGTAAATATTAATATTAGGTGTCAAAGGACCAAATCCCACATTTACCTTGATCGGTTCGGTGTATTCGGATTTACCAAAATAGTCCACAGCATTGAGTCGGTAAATATTTGCTCCCGGAATTGGATTGTTATCCTCAAAGGTGTAAACTTTTTCTAATGGATAAGTACCGCTTCCTTCTACCGCTCCGATAGCGATCCATTCTCCATCCTCGTTCATTTTTTCCACCTCAAATCCTCGGTTCTTTTTTTCGTCAACGGTACTCCATTTTAATTGGATGTAATCTCCTTTATCCACTCCGGTAAACGCCGTAAACTGAACAGAGAAAAAACT
>JBCCJE010000859.1:0-2910 GCA_039027925.1 Bacteroidota bacterium | reverse complement strand
TACCAAAATACTGGACTTTATTTGGTAGTGCTTCGCTCGGCAAATAACATTTTAGTAAAACGAATGGTAAGGATAACCCAAGATTAATTTAATAAATCCCTCCTTTTTTGTTTAGCATAACAGGAGGCTGATACTTTTGAAGTCTCAGTAGAAACTTGTTCAGAAATTCTTAGTGAGATTGAAGTTAACTTAGAGTATTATTTATCATTATTTTTGTTCTCTTTTTGATATTGGGAAAAAAGAGCGAAAGTTTTGAGCACTAGTACCCCCGTTGTGCCCGACGACAATAACGACTGACTAAAAAGGAAACGTGTTCCTCCGCTAGTGCTATTTCTCCGAGGTAGTAACGAAGACAGCAAAACAAAAAATAACAGTAAAAACAAACCACCATGAAAAATTTAATAATCCTTTTGTTTTATTTATGCTTTTTATTGATAGCCTGTAAAAATGCCAAAACTCCAGATGGAAATAAAAATAGTTCAAGTATGAAGAGTTCATCTTCCGCAATCCATCAATCTGAGAAGCCACAGCAGCAAGTATCTTCGAGTGCGTTTAACTTTTCGAAAGAGGCGAAAGGGTGTGAATCGTTTACGGTGTTCAGGCTCAGCGAAGACGAAACCAGAGCTATCATGGTAACTGCCGAGATGACTGATCTAAAACTATCCAAATCTCCGCAGACATTTGTCATCGGTAAAGATAAAATCTACGCCAATGTATATCTATTCGACGGTTCGGCGAAGCATTTTTTTTGTGATGATATTGCCGATGATGATCCATCTATTTTACAAAAATGGAAAGCTACGGAAGGGAATATAAGGGGCTGGATAACAGAGGAGAAGAAGCCAAATGAAATACCTCAAACCTATAAAATAACGCTACAGTTGGATTTTGCTAAATTTCAGGATGATAGTAAAAATGTCATTGAGCTAAAAGGTATATCATTCGATAATGTCTTGGTGGGTACTTTTTCTGGATAGAAGCAAGGGTAAGATTTAGCTCCATTTTTTTGAATGGATGTGTATCATAAAATCTGAACTAAACAAGGAGAGTAATCGCTTCGATGTGATATGCTTTTGGAGGAAGTAAGCCAACGAAATGGAAAGACGAGGAAACAAGCGATTGAACGGAGGGAAAGTCTGATTGAGAAAAGTTTCTTTTTGATAAGTAAAAAGTGGGGCGATCAATTTTCTGATTTCAGGATAAGAGTAAGCATATATTTTAAAACCCTGACCCAACACGTTTTTTTCGAATCTTAATTTTCTGGCAAGTGAACGAAACAGTTGTCTGATCCTAAAATCAAGTGACTGACGATTGGTAAAAGAAATAACCGCAATGCCTTTTTTTTCGCAAAGATGATCGTGTATGAAGTGTACATGCTTTTGCAGGTCTTCTTCATCAAAATAGGTCGTTACGCCGAGCAGAAAAATAAAGTCAAATTTTTTGTCTCTGAACGGAAAGTCATCAATATTTCCTACGTGGTAGGCATCGGGAGACAAACCGCTCTTACCTAGCATCTCAGAAGATATATCCAAAGCAAAATAGTCGAAGTCCGCTCCTTGCGATTTTAGGTGGTAAAACATAACGCACGTTCCCGCACCTATATCTAATATATTTTTACCCACGAAAGATTGCCCGGCAGTAGCTTCGCAAATGCGCTGTTGGAAGTAGTAATGGAGAAATTTATTTTGCCTTTCGTATTTCTGATTGTAATGCGCAGCAATACGATCAAAAAAAGATTTTACCTTTTCTTGCTGTTGATCTTTTTTTTTCATTCAAAATTTTCGCCGCTAAATCTATATATTCTTGGGTAATAATTTTTTCATCAAATTCGCTAATCGCTTTTGCTCTACTAGCCTGCCCCATAGCTTTGAGTTTGTCGTGGTCTAAGCTGTACATCTTCACCATAGATTCTGCGAGCGCTAGATGATCTTTGATGGGTACTAGGTAGCCATTTTCATTGTGGTTGATGGACTCTCTACAGCCCGCAGTCTGCGTGGTAATAATGGGTTTTCCCATTGCCATTGCTTCCAGAACGGCGCGTGGCATCCCTTCGCGGTAGGAAGGTAGAACCAAAACATCAGATTTTTTAATAAATCGGCGAATGTCTTTGGTGGCTCCCCAGTAGCGAATATAGCGATTTTCCACCCACTGTAGGAGTTCACTTTTGGGTATATTAGAGGGATTTTTGGCATTCAACTCACCTACCACCCAACACTCGGCATTTTTAATAATTTGCCTAACCTGCTTAGCTGCCTGTATAAATTCTACGATTCCTTTATCGTATAACAATCTACCTACAAAAAGAAAAATAAACTTATTATGAGGCCCATCGCTTTTTAAAGGTCGAAAAAAATTGGTGTTCACGCCTGAACCTTTAATGACCTGTGACTTGGCGGTGGAAACCAAATTTAGCTTCTGAAATAAAGATTGATCGTCCTGATTGTGAAATATAATTTTTTCATTACTCCGAAATGCGAGCTTGTAAAGTGGCTTCACTAGGCGTGTATAAATACTTTTATTCAAAAAAGTGTATCCTAATCCCGTAACGGTAGAAATACATGGTATCCCTGCCCACCTAGCTGCAATACTTCCGTAGATATTGGGCTTGATCGTATAATGCAAAACCAGATCGGGTTTTTCTTTTTTGTAAATCTTATAAAACTCACGAAGTAATAAGAAGTCTTTAATTGGATTTTTACTTTGGGGAGAAAGATGGCGGAGGGCAACGTGCTTTGTAAAATGACTTTCATTAAGATAGGTAATATATTCATCAACGGGGGCAACTACAATGACCCTAAAACCCAAGGAGCGGAACTGTTTGATGAGATTGAGCCTAAAATTATAGATATTCCAAGTGCTGTTAGCTACTATGGCAATTTTTTTCATGGGATGATTTGTAAGGAATTTTTA
>JBCCJE010000858.1:0-2935 GCA_039027925.1 Bacteroidota bacterium | reverse complement strand
GCGGCCACGTGGCTTGCGAGCAGGATGTAGGTACAAAACTATAGGTAAAAGTATTTTTATCAGAACCTAAAAATGTGAATCAAGGGTTTTTCCACTTAAACCATAGTTTTTTTAATATGAAAAGAATTTAAAAATCCATACGTGTTCTACCAATATTCATTCTAAAACCACCTCCAATATAATTAGTAGTAGAATCGAGATCATCATCATCACTATCCATTTTTCGGTAGAAATAATGAGCTTCTAAATAAAAATTATGAAAAAGCTGATAGCTAGCATCTAACCCCAATATCATCGTATTGGTACCTACCCCCTGCCCTATCTCGTTACCGAAATCTTGAGAACGGGTTCTAGGATCCGTCAGAATGTTACTTCCCCAATTCTCATTATCGGTGTCTTCGCCGTAATTCATTAGAAAAAATCGCCCATCAAATACTAATTTATGAATAGGTTGATATCTAAGTCTAAGAATAATTTCTCTAAAATTTGCGCCGAGTGGGTGAGCTAAGGGCTGATTGAAGTGACTATAGCTAGCAACTGAACTATCCCTATGCGTGTACGTATATGGGCGTGCTGAGTTGTATTCAGCTTGTGCATCTAGGTGCTCAATACCAAAAATGTCTATACATTTTAAACCTCCCTGAAAACCAAATTTATTGGCCCACCATCCGTTCCTTTCTATTATTAATTCGTCAAACTTGAATTCATCAAGTATAAATTGACTGTACAATTGAATTTTTTTGAACAAATTCCATTTAAAGTTTACACCAATCAGTACATTGTCTGGGCTATCTATTGATTGTTCTACTGTCCTGTATAGAATCAAAGGATTCAAGTATTGTAACTCTACGATATTGTTTCTCCCAAATATTACCGCTTCGTATAGTCCTATTGACATTTTAGAAGTGATTTCAAAGTTAAGAAAGTGAGCTGCCATATATTTTTTCGGTAAAAGGTTGTTGCTCATATTATCTTGCGTACCTATGGGTGATAATTCCGCAAATATATTCTGATAATGAAACCTCCAGACTCTGGTGTTGATTTTTAGATTAAAGTAATTATTAGCAAAGTCCGATAGTAGTACTGATCGAATGCCCTCCCCTATTTTATTTCTCCCATATCCTAATTGTACCCCAACGTGGCTAGTCAAATTAAAGCCTAGGTAACTTTCGGAATTTAAAAAATCCACTCCATTTGTAATATTAAAGACTACGCTTTCATAATTCTTGTAAAGACCTTGACCAGGAATAGCAAGATCCCGATTAATTCTTCGATTAACATAATTCGGAAATCTCGCCTGCGATTCTATGATATTTGAATAAAAAAAAATTCGATCATCGATCCCTCCCCGTATTTCTACCCCTCTCCTATTCAAAAATATTAATTCCGTGTCTTCTGCGTAGTTTGCTATTTTAAAATCAATCATCGGATTGATCTTGATATGAAAATGCTTGGAATAAGCCTCGTAAAAATTGGCAGGTGTTCGGTAAAAATATTTTAAGATGGGTCTTTCTCTAGCAAAATATCGCCGATTGGTTCGGCTCATTTTTGCTTGGGTATCTTCACCTTCTTTTGGTTCAACCAATGTCGTTGGATACTCCGTCAGATTTAACCATTCATTATTATCTCGATAAATGTAATTCAGGTCTTCAACATCCAGGAATGTTAGATCTTCGTAGAGGGAATCTACCTGCATGGCATAATTTGCCACATCTTTTCGCAAATAGTATTTGATGGATGAATGATACGGAGTGGGAATACCCGTCTTGATCTCAAAACGATCCATGATGTGGTAGGCATCATTCCCAAATGGAAGAACACTCCCTTGTCCAAAAACTTTGGGCGTAAAACAAAATGATAGGAAGAGAAAGAGATGAATAATTAATTTGAAGTTCATGAGTTACTATTTTTAAGTGCATAAATATCACGACTCAAAAATAGGTATTCAATTTTATTCTTCGGTAGAATTTCTTTTTTCGCTTTTAATTTTAACGCATCGCACAATTTTTTACTTTCTAAAATTCACGTTACGCTTTTCCGTAAATACTGAAAATCGTAATTGCGAACCCTACCCTTTCTTCAAATCTTTCTCTATCAATCTTAATACGTAATCCTTCATGGTCATCCGAGATTGAATAGACTTAATTTTCAGTTGGAGATGAATGTCCTCTGGTGTATCAATGGTCATTCTTACGATCCTTGGCTTCACAATTTTAGTTGCTTTTTTTCGAGAGGGCTTAGTAGCAGATCGAGGCTTGTCCGTAGCGGATTCTACATCTTGGGAGGATACTTTTTCCGATTGATGGAGTGATTGATCTTTCTCATCTGCATCTTTCTTGGATTCGCTGGCGTGAATTTTCTCCACTTTACTTTTGATTGCTTCGGGATCTTTTTCCACTTTTTTGAGTGGAACTTTAGGTGCCAATTCGATGGAATCTTCTTTCTTATTTTTATTGAGCGTTGAACTGATATTGAACTTTTTCTTTGCCATTTTATTTAAAGTTTTTTGTGAAAAATGGGATTAGTTAACTTGGATGTGCTTTAAAACCTCATTCGCTAAGGCAGTCACCTCTTTTTTAGCTTTCTTATCTTTATACTCGTACGCCCCCATGCCCATCACCACCACCTCCTCGTAGGCAATTCGATGCCGTAGGGTAGATTTCATGGTGTCTATTTCTAGTTCCGCTAAGGCTTCCTTAATACTTTGATTGAGGCTGATTCTCGGATTATATTCATTGAGGATAAAAAATGCCTTCACCTCGTCTTTGAGTGCTTTAGCTTGATCGTATTTTTCAATAAATTTTTCCGTAGCCCAAATATCCAGTCCACTTGGCCGGATGGGGATCAGCACAATATCTCCTAATACAATAATAGTACTTACCAATTTTGATAAAGAAGGTGTACCATCAATAATCACTAAGTCATAATCTTTCTG
>JBCCJE010000857.1:0-2936 GCA_039027925.1 Bacteroidota bacterium | reverse complement strand
GTGGTATTATTAAGTAATGTATTTCCTCCAATTCCAGCGTTATGTCTTCACGTAGTATTTTTGCGTATAGCACCATTTCCTTTACCAATATTGTGATTACCGCTCGAATTTTCTTTCAAAGCATTAACCCCAACAGAAACATTGTTTTTACCAATTTCATTTAGTTGTAAGGCGTAGTTACCTATCCCGATATTGTGCTCACCATCCAAGTTTTTATTAAGAGCATACAGACCGATACCTACATTAGCATCACCAGTTGTATTAAACTGACCTGCTGCATTCCCAATAAAAGTATTAGCATTATTAGTCTTATCATCAGATTTACCTGCGTCCACACCTATAAATATAGATTCTCCGGTGGCAGTAGCGTCAGGCTCTAGCCGATTATCTTTGATCCGAAATACTTCTGTACCATCTGTACTAAATCTGATGATATTATCATTGGAGGTAGCTTCAGTTTCCACCTTAGTATTGCTATCTGCATCCTTAATTTCAGTTTGGGCACAAAGAGGAATATTACAAACAAAAAATGATAGACTGAAAAGTGATAATAAAAGCGTTTTTTTCATTTTCATCAACTTTAGATAGATTTAAAAAATATTAGTATTCAAAAACATATACTTTTTTTGGGCAAAAATTGTTGCTATTTTTTTCATCAAAATTCAAATAAATAAAAAAATAATAGCGTGAGATAACTACCCAACTGAGTGAGCATAACAAATTCCTTTCTTGCGAAACTTAAATAAGATTGCTACCGTAACATTTTTCGTTATCATTTTTTTTTAGGAAAAAATATGTTATGAAAAGCTCTATTTTTACTTCGATATTTTTTGTTTGTTTTTGTACTCTGCTTAACGCCCAACAATCTGTAACCGTTGATCTCATCAACAATAGTGTGTACAAAGCCAATACTCTAGTAGATATTTCGGAGGTCATCTATGGTCATGTTACCAACCAATATGTACTCTTAAAAGAATTAGGCAGCAACGAAACTGGCTACGCCGACTTCGAGGTCAACGCTTTGGACAATAGCGAAGTCCTGTTTAGTTTTGAGGAACAAGCTGGTGATACCTATTCTTTTCACCTCACCAATGGTAGTTTTAGTATTGATAATACCTCGGTCACTAATCAATCTTTCACCAATAATGATTTGTTTAGAATTGAGCGATGTAGTAGTGGTGTAGTTTTGTATCATAACAATAATATTGCTCACGTATTTGAAAATGCGGATCAAAGCAAAATGATTTACGCAAGACTCTACGTGGTTCAAGCTAATCTAGTAGGTAGTTCCCAGCCCGTGGTTAACTTTTCTTTTCCCAACGGTATTACCAACTGCTCTGACCCAGAAGGAGTCAATAACTTTATTGGTGGCAATGGAGGTAATAATGGGCAGGTATTGAGTTGTGATGTTTCTCCTCCATTTACTGATGATATGTTTTATGATGATAATCCCTGTAGTCCCACTCAGGGAATTATTTTCACATATGAGGAATTTCAAAGTTTATCAGACAATCATAATAGTGTTTTAGGATATGATTATGATAGTCTATCTATTTTAGATACTAATAAAACGCAAGAGTCTAACACTATAGATTTTTTAGCAGGAACCTATGGGGATATGACTTTGGAAGACATTTATGATTGTCTTGATATTGGTTGCTCTCCCATGCTAGATACACTCCAACATAATCTGGATACTCTAGCCTACCTATTAGGAGAATCGTTAGATGCAGAACAAATTTCTGATTTGAATGCAGTTTATGCAGATAGCATGACTGCTGCACAGCAAGTTACTTTCGACTCGACTTTTGGTTCGATGACAAATCTTACTAACTCCATACAGGAGTTATCGTCTGTAATTAGTGAGGTAAATGTAGATTCGCTCATAGCCGATGCTTTTGGAGCAACAGAGTCTGACTGTAATGATAGTATTTGGGATGATATAGAAATTCCTGATTCGATAGCTAATAGTCCCGTTATTCAAAGATTGGGAGGAGGAGATGCTTTTAAAAAACAATTGAAGGAATCAGTAATGGAATCACTAAAAGCCATGTTATCGGGAGATCCGGGCGACGGTGGTGATCCCAATTGGTTTTTGGGAGAAGTTGAAGGTTTAGGTTTGGCTAGTACTAGTTCTTCAATGCCAAGTCCGAGTTCAACTTCTATGATCAAATCCATACAATCAGGTGTGAATTTGTACAATGGAACAGGGTCTTTTCAGCTACCACTAGAAAGTATATCCTCCAAAGATGTATCCGTTCCCATATCAATTAGTAGTAGCCCCGGTGCATTGAAAGTTAATGATCAAGAAGGATTGCTAGGTTCTAATATGAATCTATCACACGCAGGAAAGATTACTAGAGTTGTGAAAGGTTTACCTGATGAGTTCTACGGCGAGATTGACGGTCTTGCATATGGATACAAAAGAGGGTTAACTGATGTAATGGAAATTTACGACGTTCATATACAGCTAGATACTAACATTAAGCCTAAATGGTTAAAAAGAATAATATGTAGGATCGTAAATATTATTTTGAAAAAACTATTCAACATTGATGGAGGAGGCTTAGGCAGTTGTTCAAATAATGGATTTATTGGAGATTTATTGGCAGAATATAATGATGATTTGTGTGTAGCAAATCCAGCATATTCAGAAACTATTGCTCAGATACTTGGAAATAGTGCATTTGCTGAAAATCTGCTAAAAAAATATTACATCCTAAGTCCAAAGGATGAAGATGCCGTCAAAATAAGTATATACTGGAGACCTGTTGAGTACAATTATATTACAACAGATGTAATTGTTAGCATTCCATTGGGTGTAGCTGGGCTATCTTTGAATTTTGGCTTGGTAGTCAGAGCAGGATATAAGATAATAGATGTTCCTTCCCCGGTGACTGTAAAGAAGAATGCCATAGGTTATTCACATTTAACAG
>JBCCJE010000856.1:0-2936 GCA_039027925.1 Bacteroidota bacterium | reverse complement strand
GAGGATCAAGATTAGTATTAGTTGGTACTACGGTGAGACCATTCGTAGCATCTTTGAAAGCTACATCCGAAGCCACCCCATCTTGAATTCCAATATCAAATTCTTCCCAAGTCTGTCCTTTATCTGTTGATCTTAGGATCCGATCAGAGGCTATCCATATGGTATCACCAACAACTTCTTTTATATTATTTCCCCCAAATGCAAAGAGGTAGGACGTACTAATTTGTCCAGAAGAAAGTGTCCATGAATCTCCTCCATCCTGAGTGTAATAAAGCACAGCAACAAAAGTATTTCCCTCCTGAACAGCACCAATAAATATCCCATCAGCATTATTGAAGAAGTGAATTTCTAATGGTTGGACTTCAAAGGCTTCAGCATCATATAAGAGTTCCCAAGTTTGTCCTCCATCTATAGTTTTATAAATACCTTCTCTAAAAGGAGTACTAAGGGAAGAAGAGGCAATAATTGCAATATTTTCATCTAAGGCTTGAATATTATTAGAAAAAATATCAGTAAGAGAAAAAGGTAAGGTATCTATCTCAAAAGTTTGTCCACCATCAAGCGTCCGAAAAAACTGATCCCCAGTTATGAAATTACCATTCTGCGTCATAGGCAACCCCCAAATGACATTTTCATTGACTACTGAAGTTGCGTGAACATATTTTCCAACTGGTTCATTAAGATTTAATGAAGTCCAATCCGTTTCAACAATTTGGGAAAAAAGACTAAGTGTAAAAAATAAAAATGAACTACAAAGTGTAAAATGCTTCATGATTTGTTTTTTGATTTTTGAAGTAATGGTACAAGGATAGCCGAAGCGACGGAGGGAAATTATTTTTTTTAACGAATGGTAAAAAGCATTCTACCAAATCAGATTTTGATTCCATGAATAACATTTTAATTACAAAAATTAGTTGGTTGAAACTTTGATCCGATTGGTAGGCAAATTCGAGCGGTTCGCAAAAAAATCAGTTCACATGAAGTAGTAAATATTAAATTTGGAATAAATAATCTAACAATTGAATTATTGTATCTTCATGCTATGACCAACGAAACTGCAATAATTCAATCTAATAAATACAAAAAATGGATTTATCTAATTCATGCCGTGTTTTGGATCATTCTCTTCGGCATACTAATATTCATTTATCAAGCATTCGTCGGTGGGCCTAAAAATGCCTTGATACCAGCTTTCGTTAATTTGACGGGATTGATGATCTTAGCTTACGCCCATCTTTTGTACTTAATCCCAAAATATTTTTTGAAAAAAAAGTACTACGAATACGGAATTTATGTATTTGTAATCTTATTGTTAACGACGCTTTACAGATTTGGACTTGGTTGGAAATTAGTCCAAATTTTTGGGTTGGACGTTAAGGAAGACTTTACTCCTCACCTCTTTGGAGCACTACTGATTTCAGGATTATTTTTCCTTCTAATCACTATCCCTTTTCGGTTGGTTGAAAATTATTTTAAAAAACAAGAATTGGAACAGGAACTCAAAACACAACAACTCGAAGCAGAATTGCGCTTTTTGAAAGCACAAGTGAATCCTCATTTTTTGTTCAATGCGTTGAATAATATCTATTCTCTTTCTTTTACCAATTCTTCCCAAACTCCAGATATGATTTTGAAGTTGTCGGACATGATGAGCTACATGCTGTATGATTGCAAAACCGAAAAAGTTCAGTTATCCAATGAAATCAAATACCTGCATAATTACATCACTTTGCAACAATTAAAAAAAGATGGGGAGCAAAAAATCGAATTTATCACCCAAGGTGACTTTACTAGTATCCAAGTTACACCTATGCTATTTATTCCTTTTTTTGAAAATGTCTTTAAGCACGGCAATTTAGAAGATACTGCTCGTGGCTGGATGAAAAGCGAAATGAAATTAGAAAACAGGACACTACATTTTTCCATCAAAAATTCTACGCCCCAAGAGAAAAAGCGATTGAAAAAAGGAGGTGTAGGATTAGAAAATATTCGGGAACGCTTACAGTTACTTTACCCCAATAGACACAATTTAACAATAGAGTACACCGAAAATATTTTTAAAGTTGACTTAGATATTTCTTTTTCGGAAACCCCAAAATAATCTCCAATGAAATATAATTGTGTCATAGTAGATGATGAAAGACCTGCCCTGAAATTGCTCGCTGCTTATATAAAAAAATTATCTCATCTCGAATTGGTGGCTTCCTGCGAGAATGCCTTCGAGGCGTTAGCTGCTTTACAAAGTTATTCTGTAGATATATTGTTTTTGGATATTCATATGCCTGAACTAACTGGATTTGAACTGCTCCAAACCCTACAACAAAAGCCAAAAGTTATTATGACTACAGCTTACCGTGAATATGCTGTTAGGGGTTTTGAAATGGAGGTGACAGATTATTTGGTAAAGCCATTTTCCTTTGAACGTTTTCTACAAGCTACGAATAAAGCTACTCAACAGATTAATGTTGAAAATAATAGTAAGGGTAATGACAATAGGAATAGCAATGACAATGACAATGGCACTAGAAATGGCAATGGCAATGGCAATGGCAATGGCAATGGCAATGGCAATGGCAATGGCAATGGCAAAAATACCGCATCGGCTTTCAAGAATTTTGCCGCAGATGATAATCTTAGAAAACTAGAGCCTTACTTTTTTATCAAGACCAATCATCAAATGGAAAAAGTACCGCTCAATGAAATTCTTTACGTAGAAAGTATGCGAGAGTACGTTTCTATCCAAAGTAAATCCAAGAGATACGTCATCCACCAAACGATGAATACTATGGAAGGAAAACTGCAATTACCTGATTTTATGAGGGTTCATCGTTCCTACATCGTGGGACTTCACCACATTGATTCTATCATGGGAAATACCATCAGCATCAAAGACAAAAAAATTTTTTACGGTAACTTCCTCCGATAGGGATTTTTTT
>JBCCJE010000855.1:0-2938 GCA_039027925.1 Bacteroidota bacterium | reverse complement strand
GTGACTTTACAGAAGCCTCTGGCTTCCGATAAAACACATACAAGCCAGAGGCTTGAAGATGAACACACCAAGGTACAACCTTGGCGCGAACGGGAGGAATTGATGGAAACCATATTTGGAAAGGATATTGCGCCACTCCATCTTTCCATGACTTGGAAACAAATTCAAGAAATCAGTAATGACCCTTTGGGAAATATTGGTGCGCACACTGTGAATCATTTTCCTTTAAGACAACTCCACAAAAAAGATTTGCAGTACGAAATTACTGCCTCAAAAAAAGAACTAGAAGAAAAACTAGGATGTGCCGTTGAGCATTTTGCCTATCCTTTTGGAAAAGCATTAGAAGCAGATCGAAGAGAATTTGAAATCATTAAGCAACTCGGTTTTAAAACGGCTACGACTACTCGCATTGGAAATATTTTTCCTCAACATAAAAATCACCTAGCGTGCCTGCCTCGTATCAGCATCAATGAAGTCACTAAGCATTCGGTATTACATTTACAAACTAGTGGTCTTCTTCCTTTTGTCGTCAACAAAGGGAAGAAAATTATCACCCATTAGAATTAACTCTGAATTAAGAATTTTTCCCGAGTACTCGGGATGAATGGTTCGAAAAACTTGTAATTATTAGATTAAAAATATTTCATAGAAAACCTTTTAGAATGAACTATATCAAAAATTACTAATGATGAACCAAACCAATAGATCAGTCCAATCCAAAACTCAATCCTCCAATTCATTTCCAATTATTAGCTTGTTGATGGTTACTTATAATCGTCCACAATGGATTGACCGAGCCATCAATAGTATCTTGGAGCAAACCTTTCAAGATTTTGAGATCATCATCATCAATAATGGTAGTGGCTCAGCAACTTATGATGCCTTAAAAAAATATGAAGATCATCCTAAAATTCGCATTTATCATTTAAAAGAAAATAGGATGTATGCGGGTGGGTTTAATTATGGGTTGGATAAAATAAGAGGGGAGTGGTTTTGTGAATTGTCTGATGATGATTTTTTATATCCTAATTGCTTTGAGACGTTATTGAGTATTCCTAATAAAATTGATAAAAAAATTGATGCCGTCACCTGCAATGGTCACGATACCGCTACGGATGATTTTTCGGGTACTGGGTTTTCCCAAAGTCAATTTTTATCCGTCAAAGAAATTGTACAAAAAGCAGGGGGAGATTTTTGGGGGATTACTAAATCTAAATTAATTGGCAATAAAAGATTAAATGAAAAGATAAGAGGATTAGAAAATACCTTTTGGTATCAGATAGATGAAATCGCTCATCGGTATTATCTGCACGAGCAACTGATGACCTACTGTATGGATCACGGCATGAACGAGACGACCCAACAGAAAAAAGAAAAGAACCCCAAAGCTAAAGCTGATTTTTACAATGGATTACTTGAGGAATCACCTTACTGGAGAATCCTCAGAGAAAATGATCGCACCCAATATTTTGATAAATGTTTGAAAGGATTCTTTTTCCAAAAAATTAATGGAAATCAAGACGGGATGAATGGATATAAAAATTTGATTAGAGTGGGACGACCTTCGTTTAAAATTAAAAGTATTGTGAGCTTAGTTTCTCTTTTGCCGTCGGGGTTGTTGAGAGTGTATTTTTTGAGGAGTAAATAGTTCGATAAAGATTTATTATTTGATTCAACGTAAAGCTGATTCCTTTTAAGTAAGTCACCTGTGGGTAGTTTTTACGAACATTAATTTTTTTACAAGAAAGCCCTAGGCATAGTAGAAAGTCCTGGAGCTTTTCAACTTTTTATGGATATTTTTACCGAAAAAAATTCCACTCATGGCCAATCGCAGAACTAAAATTTTAGAAATTGTAAAAATCCAACAAGAGGCTGCTGATACCAAATTCGATCACCTTGCCATTGAAGAACCCCTCGAAATTCAAATTGAATTTGGACTCCAAGGTAAGCGGCAGCGCAACTCCATCTCGGTAACGATGCGCACCCCTCGCCACGACGCAGACCTAGCGGTTGGTTTTTTATTTACCGAAGGCATCATCAAGTCGTATGAGCAAATCAAAAGTGTGGGGCCAGCGTGGCATGCGAATCGAGCGGTGGATATGAACTCCATTTTAGTTGTCCTACAAGAAGAGATACAGGTGGATCTAAAAAGACTGGAACGTCATTTTTATACTTCATCGAGTTGTGGGGTGTGCGGAAAGTCGAGTATAGATGCTGTTCGACAAAATCACTTTCCTTCCCTACCTCAGCGTACACCGCTTTTCGAAATCTCAAAAATTCATCATTTTCCGTCAGCCCTTCAGTCCTTGCAGTCCGTTTTTGAAAAAACTGGAGGGCTGCACGCAGCGGCGTTGTTTGACCCCGAAGGAAAATTACATTTGCTTCGTGAGGACGTGGGGAGGCACAATGCTGTAGATAAATTAATTGGCGCAGCTATCTCCTCTAATCTTTTTCCACTTAATGATTTTTTGATTATGGTGAGCGGACGAGTGAGTTTTGAATTGGTCCAAAAGTCTCTGATGGCGGGGCTTCCTGCCATTGCGGCGGTAGGTGCGCCTAGTAGCTTAGCAGTAGAGTTGGCGGAAGAATTTGGTATGACTGTTTTGGGTTTTGTGAGAAATCAGCGATTTAATATTTACTCGGGAGCACAGAGGATTGTTTTTTAAAAATGCTTACTTTTGCACTTCTTTTAAAAAATATTTTTAAACTCATAAAAAATTTGATACTCATGGGTAAAGGTGATTTAAAAACTAAGCGTGGAAAATTGGTAAATGGCTCCTACGGAAAAGCTAGACCAAAAAATAAAAACAAGAAAAAATCGGCTGATAAAAAAACAAACGCTTAGCCATAACAATGTTATTACAAAAACAAAAAGCCTCTGAATATTTACGTTCAGAGGCCTTTTACGTTAATAAAAAATAAGAGTATATCTAAGTAT
>JBCCJE010000854.1:0-2941 GCA_039027925.1 Bacteroidota bacterium | reverse complement strand
TTTCCTTTCTGCTGCGTTGAAAAGCCTTTGATGCTCTGGCATCAAGCAAGCACAGGATGCCCCGCATCGCCTACGTTTTTCGCCTTGCATAAAGAAAAAATAACTGCGCATAAAATGTAAATTTATTAATGCACCATTCCTAGGGGGTTGAATTAGAATTAATTGATAGGTTGTTACAGGTATCGGCTACATTGTAGCCCTGCAAATTAAGAATCAATAATCAGCAACTTTTTATTTGTAAATGTACCGTGCCTCTGGCACTCTGATGTAAATGAACTTAGAATTTTTAGTGCTACCCATTTGCTGTCCCGCTGGGACTTGCCTTTTCAAATTAAAAAGCACCAGAGGTGCGACATATGGGTAGTAGCAAAATGTATTTTCGTATAATCTTAAAGTCCCAGAGGGACGACACCTGCCTACCGATAGGTATAACAATTCATTTACAAAATGAAAAGTATAATTGATTATTGCTAAGTATTAATTTTTTTTATTGAGCTAAAAGGTATCCAATACGCAAATTACGAAATCTTAGGATATGCCAAATTTCAAAAAATTTGGCATATCTCCTTTCTCTCAAAAGGGTTTTCTCTCAATTATAATTTAATCATTATCGTCATTGTCGTTGTCACAAGTATCCTTTACAGTAGCTAATTCCTCTTCGTCGTCAACTGCTTGGGTAGATCCATCATCAAAGATAATCTCGATGGGATAATTTAAGTTAGGTTTGACCTCTACGTTGGGATGATCTTTGTACCAAGTTTTGATGGTTTTATCCAATTCCTTTTTGGTATTTCCAGCCACAATAGTTCCATCGGGTAGCGTTACTGCGATGGGAAAAACCAACTCAAAACAAGTTTCTTTTTTATCTCCATCCTTACAATCTTTTTTCGCCTGAATCATTTCATCTTCATCGTTGATGGTTTGCACATCCTCATTTTTCCACTCAATATCTACGGGATAGACGAGTTCGGGTTTTGCTTTCACGTCGGGATGATCTTCGTACCAATTTTTGATAGCTGTCCAAACTTCCTTTTCGTCGTTGCCAACAATCGTAGTCTCATCGGGCATGGTGTAGGCGATAGGATAAACCAATTCAAAACATGCTTTTTTCCATTTTTTGTCTTTGTCATCCTTATCCTTTTTCCATTCGTTTTTTTCAAAATCTTTTTCAAAATCTTTTTCAACTAGGTCTTCTTGGTTGCAAGAAGATAGAGCAGTAAACGTGAGTAAAGCGAAAAACAAAATCGTTTTTTTCATTGTCTAAAATATTTTAATTGTGATTTAAATTTTAAGAAAAATTTATCGCCTTCCTGCTAGCTCGAAAGGGACTTAGTAATGAGGTTAAAGTCTATAATTCAATCCAATCTGAAAGGTACGACCCAAAGCGTTGGAGTCGAGAAATTGATCGGATTGGATAAAGTTTTTTTCTAAAGCAAATGAGGTTCGAATACTCCATTCCGAATTGATGGCGTAATCCAAGCCCAGCCCTGCGTAGCCATTCATGAAAGTATGATTCAACGCCTTACCTGCTTTTTTATCATTTTCTTTGATGGTCAATAATTCATCATCGTACTTGAGATTGGCATCAACGAAGTGTTCGCCAAAGGCAACCCTATTCCAACCCAACCCTCCTTGCAGCACGAGTTTCAATTTTTCATTTCCCAAAAAATAATTTACGCCGACGGGGACTTGAATGAAGCTGAACTCTTGAAAATGATTCCACGTAGCGTCAATAAATTCTCCATCCTCGATACCTCCCGTGGCAGGAATTTCGAAATCAATCGTACTGCCCGCATCACTCACACTAGAGCGTGTAACAATGTCCAGTTGGTTCAAGGTATTACCCTGAGCGTCCAAATATTCGCCATCTTTATCGTAAATTAATTTCGTAGCGAAGGACTCCTCGATGCTACCGTTAGTTTGTCGAAAACCAAAAGACAGCCAAAGGTTTTGCTTTTCTTTAGAAAAAATTGGGAAAGCAGCGTGTAGTTGGTAGCCCCTCGTGACGAGTGAAAGTTGCTTTTCATTTTTATTCAATACTTCTTCTTGGAGTTTTTCAAAATTGTAATCCAAGGGCATATTTTGAATATTGGCAATGTAGTGAACTCCTAACTCTACTTTTGGGCGGTATGGTTGAGATGTAGATAACAGCGAGGTAGTTGTTAACTCAGCATCCAAGCTAAGTGTATTCTTCAAATCCAAGTTTTTATTTTCCAACAAAAAAACTGGACGCGCCGTAAGTAGCTCTAACCCAACAGCATCCCCCGCTGCGATCCACGCATTTGCATTGTCATTCAAATTGCTATTGCCATTGAAATTGTCATTGCCATTCAAATTGTCATTGTCATTCAAATTGTCATTGTCATTCAAATTGCCATTGTCATTCAAATTGCCATTGTCATTCAAATTGCCATTGTCATTCAAATTGTCATTGCCATTCAAATTGTCATTGCCATTCAAATTGTCATTGTCATTCAAATTGCCATTGTCATTGAAATTGCCATTGTCATTTAAATCGCCATTGAATCTATCATTGCTACTCCAAACCATATTTTCATCAACTCTTTTTCCCAAAAAATCTTCATTCGTGTTTTTATTAAAAGCTAGGCTTTGCTGACTAGAAGTATTACTAGGATTTACATTTTGAGCAATAGATGGTGCTTTTTCTTTACGCTCTAACTCGTTTTTTAAACTTGTAATTTCATTGTTTTTAAATTCTAAATCAGTCATAGCGAGTTGGAGTTCCTTTTGGGTTTTATCCAATTCTCTTTCGATGTTGACCTTATTTTTTTTGTTGTAAAAAATATATCCAAACATTCCCAGCAGCAGGAGCAATAATAAAAGGATGATGCCCTTGTCTCTTTGGAAAGTTTTTTTGGTGGGACGTTGGGGAAATTGCCGCTGCGCATTTTTAAAAATACCACTGTCGGGCTTATCCCAA
>JBCCJE010000853.1:0-2942 GCA_039027925.1 Bacteroidota bacterium | reverse complement strand
CCGAAAAAAAGCGCACCATCGTAGGTTACATCGGCGAACAAATGGTCATGGATTTTTTGAACATCGAAACTGATGATAATGATTTTAATTACGATCTGAGTTTTTTGGGAAAACGATTAGAAGTCAAAACCATCTCTTGTAAGTTCAAGCCTTACCCACATTATCTCTGTACTGTCAATTCTCACAATCTCCAAGGGGTGCATAAGCAAACCGCTGATTACTACGTTTTTCTCCGTATTTTAAATGACCAAACCAAAGGTTGGATACTGGGATATATGCCCTGCGAGGAGTTTTTTCAAAAAGGAAAATTTATCGAAAAGGGCGCACAGGTGGTCAAGGGGGTACAATTCGTAAAAGCCAACGCTACCGTTCTTCCCATCAATCAATTATATGCCATAGAAGCATTGAGATCGGAGCAAAAGAAGAATTAACAAAAATGTAATATGTAGGCTGTTGACAATGAGGTTACTAAATCCTAACTTTGTAATGCCATTCAAAACGACTACCACCTTGCCTAATTTTATCTTTTCAAAAACTAAGAAACAAAAAAAGTCATGATTCAGAAAATTAAAAATGCCCAAGAATTTTACGTTATTTTTCGTAAAGCCCTACCCGTTCAAGTTTTATTTTTAGATCAAGAAAAAGTATCCAATCCCGAAGCCATTCAATCCACCGTTGACAAGCTACAGAACCACTACAAAAAAGACGCTGTCAACTTCTACTCTGCCGATACGAGTGACTCCAAATTATGCGCACTCGCCAACCTCTACCAAACGGACGGCTTACCCACCATGTTAGTTTTTAAGCGAGGACAATTACAAGATGAATTTTCGGGAAGTATCTCCAAACGAACGCTTGCCGATTCTTTGGCTTAGCGTGAGCAAGGAAAGTATCCGTTGGATTTCAGATGGTGACAGATACGTTATTTCTGCTATCACATCATTTTAAAAAAACCTTAACCCACAAAACAACAAAAGCTGCAAATTCTACCTGGTTAGAGTTTGCAGCTTTTTATTGAGTTATCCCGAAGGCCTGATTCCTCTACGCCTTACGCAATTCTTTCTTCAAAATTTTACCCGTAGCACTCATGGGAAGCGATTCCACAAACTCGATGTGTCGTGGATATTTATAACTTGCAATGTTGGCTTTCGTGTAAGTCCTAAGCTCCTCCTGCGAAAGCTGTTGGTCGGGTTTGAGAATGATGAAGGCTTTGATCTCTTCTCCAAATTTATCATCGGGTACACCGATCACCGCTACCATAGATACCGCTTCGTGCTTCATCATCACCTCCTCTACCTCTCTAGGATATACATTGAGTCCACCTCTGATAATCATATCTTTCGTCCGATCCACGATGTAAAAGTAACCATCCTCATCTTTGATGGCTACGTCTCCCGAGTGTAACCAACCGTGCTTGATGGTTCGGGCAGTTGCTTCGGGTTTGTTGTAGTATCCTTTCATAACATTGTGCCCACGGTACAGCAATTCTCCCTTTTCTCCTACTGGGAGTTCCTTACCGTTGTCATCTACGATCTTTACTTCCACACCCCAAACGGGGATACCAATAGATCCCGGCTTGCGTTCCCGATCCAAATGATTGAAAGTGACGACGGGCGAACCTTCGGACATGCCGTATCCTTCCATGATGGGTACGTTGAATTTTGCTTCAAAATCTTTCAAGACCTGCACGGGAAGGGATGCACCACCCGAAAAACATACTCGGAGGTTGGTGGTTATTTTTTCTAAATCAAAGTCTTTTGGATCAAAATTGACCATGCCCCAATACATCGTCGGTACTCCCGCAAAAATCGTCACCTCGTGTTTTTGCATCAATCCGAATACCGCACTTGCGTCGAACCGTGGCAACAAAATATTGTGTGCCCCTCGGTACACACCTGAGTTCATCAAAACGGTCATCGCAAAAATATGAAACAACGGCAGCACAATAAGTTGGGTATCCTCGTGGGTAACGCGCCCAAGGTCAGCGGACAAGACCGCATTCAACATCAGATTGGAATGCGACAGCATCGCACCTTTGGGTTTTCCAGTTGTTCCAGAGGTGTAGATGATAACTGCCGTATCGTCGGGGGCGGTGGCCACCTTAGCTAATTTGGGTGATTGGTTGGCCATCAGCGATCCAAGTGTTTCCACGCCCGCTATCGGACTAGGATCAGTAGGCTGCGGCATAATCATGTAAAACTGTTCGCAGCCATCTACTTCCAAAAATCCTGCGTGTCCCATTTTTCCCATCGGCAATTCATCGGTGCCCACAAAACAGAAAAACGCCTTGGCATCACTATCATTTAAGTGGTAAGCAATTTCTTCTTTTTTCAACAAAACACTTAACGGCACTACGGTAGCTCCTGCCTTTAATATTCCGAAATAGATAATCGGAAAATACGGTAAGTTCAAACAGTCAATGGCTACTTTGTCGCCCGGTTGGATACCTCTACTTTTAAGTCCGTTGGCTACCTGATTGGCCGCCCCGTTGACTTGAGCAAAATTGAGCGTGGTATCACCGAAAGTAAAAGCTGGAGAAGTGGGATAGCGAGTAGCACTATCTTCTAGGATCACGGATAGGTTTAACATACGATTTTTAGATTTTTGTTTCTACGGAAAATAAAAACCGAAAGTACAAAATGAAATTAGGTTGTGAAAATTCGGAAGGGAAAAATTTTAGCTCCTCCGTTTCATCTTTTTAATAGCTCGTAGTGTTATCTTTTTAAGCGTGTACCTAAGATTATGTCTAGAGAAATAACAGAAAAATTATGATTGACAAATTAAAAGAAACTATCATTCAGGCTTCCGAAATCATCAAAGAACAAACTTCCAATATTGGTGATGTAGCCAAGGAAAAATCCCAAAAGTTGATCGAAGATTGGCTACGGGTATTCCGACGATTAGAGGAGTACGGATTCAAGATCACTAGCTTTGGATTGGGG
>JBCCJE010000852.1:0-2944 GCA_039027925.1 Bacteroidota bacterium | reverse complement strand
TTTTTTTAAGAAAATAATATAACCACTTAGCCACACGCTTTAAGAACTCCGTGAGATGGGAACGTGGGAATGGAGGCGTTCTTAAAGCCAAATTATGGAGCGCTCGTTGGCTTTAAGAACTTTTGCTTTACTTATTTGCTATCCCGTGAAGTTCTCAAAGCATGGGGCTAGGTAATTACAGAATAATAAGCTAAAATACCAGAATTAACCACTCCTCCCTGCACCCAAATATTTGAGAAAACTGACAAAAATTTGAACGACAAAAACTACCAAGGGTAATTAATTACATTATTTTTGCCCGATGAAATTAGAAAATGATTTACTCCTCCGAACTGCCAAAGGAGAAACTGTAGAGCGACCCCCAGTGTGGCTGATGCGTCAGGCAGGTAGAATTTTGCCACAGTACCGTGAGCTACGAGGAAAACTTTCGGGCTTCAAAGAGCTAGTAGAAACCCCCTACCTTGCGGCTGAAGTTACCATTCAGCCCGTAGATGAACTGAATGTGGATGCAGCCATCATTTTTTCCGACATCTTAGTCATTCCTGAAGCTATGGGGTTGACGTACGAAATGGTAGAGAAAAAAGGGCCACGATTTCCCCAAACTATTCAATCGGAAAGTGATATTAAAAAATTGGGATCAGGCGAAGGTGTAGTGGGAGAGTTACAGTATGTATTCGATGCGCTACGCATCACTAAGCAGGAGTTAAACGGAAGAGTGCCGTTGATTGGGTTTGCGGGTGCCCCTTGGACTATTTTTTCCTACATGGTGGAAGGATCAGGCAGTAAAACTTTCTCTAAAGCAAGAAAACTCTTGTACCAAAATCCCTCGGCATCACATCTGCTTTTGGAAAAAATAACTCAAACTACCATCGCCTACCTCAAACAAAAAATTGAAGCAGGTGCCGACATTGTTCAAGTGTTTGACTCTTGGGCGGGCATCTTACCGCCTTACCAATATTCTGAATTTGCCATTCCTTATATCAAAAAAATATGTGATGCCATCACCGAAGTGCCTGTCATTGTATTTTCCAAAGGGGCATGGTTTGCTATGAAAGAATTAGGGCAGTTGGACTGTCAGGTGATTGGGGTGGACTGGAATAATGATCCCCAAGATTTACGAGCGAATCACGGGGTGACGCAAGTCCTACAAGGAAATCTGGATCCCTGCTCGTTGTACGCCTTTCCCGAACAAGTTCAGACAGCTACTTTAAAAATGATCGAGCGGTACGGACATCGGCACATCGTGAACTTGGGGCACGGTGTGTATCCTGATACACCCTTAGCCAGCGTTAAGGCTTTCGTGAATACCGTTAAGACTTATCGGTACTGATTGACCTTTGTATGAGTTTCCCGAAATGTTACGGTGAGCGGTAGTTTTTTTTCCATATTTATTACATTTGTCTATATTTGTGTAGTGAGAAGCTACCCTAAAACTTATCTGAATTTCTCACCCGTTTTTTACAACACCTTCTAAAAACTTGTAATCCAAAAAATAAAACACAATGTGAGGTAGTGTCGCTGTGAGGAGTAGTAATATCTTATTTTCTAATCTGTTCAAAATTAAAATCATATGGGATGGTTCAGGAGGCTCAAAGAAGGAATCACGACCAAAACGGTAAATAAAAAAGATACGCCCGATGGTATCTGGTACAAGTGTAAAAAATGTAAACAAGCAAGCACCACTAAGGAGTTTCGAGAAAATTTTTACAAATGTCCCAAATGTAATTATCACGCTCGCATTGGTTCCAAAGAGTATTTCGAATTAATTTTTGATGGTAAGCATACCAAACTTTTCGAAGACTTGGTATCTAAGGATTTCTTGAATTTTAAAGACTTAAAGCAATACGAAGACCGCCTAAAAGCGGCAAAGGAAAAAACGGACTTAAATGACGCAATGGCGGTAGCCAGCGGAAAAGTCAACAAAAAACCCCTAACCATCGCCGCCATGGATTTCTCCTTCATTGGAGGTTCGATGGGATCGGTAGTAGGCGAAAAAATATCTAAAGCAATTGACTACTCTATTGAAAATCGAACACCATTTATGATTATCTCCAAATCAGGTGGTGCTCGTATGATGGAATCTGCCTTCTCCCTGATGCAGATGGCCAAGACGGCAGCTAAACTAACCCAATTAGCGGATGCCCAATTACCCTACTTTTCGTTGATGACCGATCCCACTACGGGGGGAGTGACGGCATCTTTTGCTATGCTCGGAGACATTAATTTTTCAGAACCCAATGCGTTGATTGGTTTTGCGGGACCCCGCGTCATCCGAGAAACTATCAAAAAAGATTTACCGGATGGATTCCAAACTTCCGAATTTTTGTTAGACCATGGCTTCTTAGATTTCATCGTGGATCGTAAGGATTTAAAAAAACAAATAGGAGATTTGGTGAGCTATTTTAGTTGAGGGCTGAGTTGCTGTCTTTAACTTTTACGTATTTCTAAAAATGTATCCAAACTAAATCTTTTGTAAAAAATTAATCAAAAAAAGCAGTAGTTATTTTTGGTTTTCAATAAAAAGTTAGTTTGTAAGAAATTGAAATTGAATTATATTTGTGATGGGTACTGGAAAATAGCGCTTGCTATTAATTTTCTTAATTGCAGAATCTAAAAGATTCGCAAAAGCAAAGCAAATCTATATTAATCTAATTTCTCTATCTATTCCTAAGCTTTGATTACTTCTGTAAAGTACATTAGTAGCTCAATTCTGTTTTTATTTATCCTGCTGTGCAGGTCATAGGTAAATAAAAGTAACCAGCTACTTATATACCTGATTTAGATTTTTCGTAAAAGTTCTGTGACTACTTAGAATAAGGAACAGGTAGGTGAAGAGAGAGGTAAAGTTTGAATGTTTATTGCTAATTTTTCCCTTCTCCTACAACGAAGTATAGTAAAATGATCTATCTTCTTGCTTCTACTGAATAGTTACCTAGCTTTTTAT
>JBCCJE010000851.1:0-2946 GCA_039027925.1 Bacteroidota bacterium | reverse complement strand
TCGATTAAAAGGAGCATGTCCATATTGCTATTGGCCACATCAATGAGATTTCAATTCCAACATGGTTCGATTAAAAGATCCCGACATAAAACCTTTCAAAACCTTTATAAACAAATTTCAATTCCAACATGGTTCGATTAAAAGCCGTTAAGCTCAAATATAAAAGTAACTGATTATCAAGCATTTACAAAATGTCAAAGCACATTTTTTCGAACAAAAAAGCGTCGCTCCTCAATTCTATGATTTACCCCGTTCACCGACGACTACCAAAAGTGCTTTATTTTCAAGGGATTGGATCGTTTCCAAAAACTTTCCATCTCAAAATACTCGGTAGCTTTCGTTCACCGACGACTACCACCTACAAAAAATTGTCTAAACTATTTCGCTCCACACCTATCACTTCTTTATCCAACCACCGACTGTTGCGGCTACTAAATATAATCAAACTGTCGTACTGGGTGTCCATAATTTTATGTGCCTCTATTTTGAGTTCTTGTAACTTCAGCTCCGTAATCTCTCCTTCAAAAACAGAGTTCTGAATCCAATTCAAATACCGCCGACATAGCTTCAACATTTTGCCTACCCGCTTCTCTCCCATATCGTAAACTAAAATCACATACATACTGCTTGCCTATTTTTTCACCACCAAATTTTAAAGGGTTCGTAACTTTTTTCCATTTTCAAAATATACTTAGCTATTTTATAACATTCCAATTTCACCAGATGCTTATAGCTGACTTTTTTCTTCAAACTCCGATGTTGGATGGTTTCTTTTAATCGCTCTTCGAATACTCGTATAAATATTTTCCGACCCGATTCTTTCAAAAAACAACCGTTGAGCTTTCGCTCAAAATGTTCTGGTTTGATCTCTCGTTTATTGGTCAATCGAAATATCGTTCGATCCACCAAAATCGGTTTGAATATCTCCGCAATATCCAATGCCAAAGAGTATCGCCTTACGCCAGGCTCATGCAAAAAACTAATTGTCGGGTTCAACTGAGTATGATAAATTTGATCCAACGCCAACGTGTAACACATCATATTGCCAAACGAGATCAAAGCATTCACCTCATTGGATGGTGGTTGCTTGACGCGGGTTTTCATTTCAAAATGATCTATAATTTTTTCAAATGCGGAGTAATACGCCTGCCGACAATTCCCCTCCAATCCCATCAATTCGGGAACATTCCTAGTACCTGAAAGGTCTTGTCGGTATTTTTGTAACATCACAATTACATTTTCCATTTCTGTCTTTCGCTTGTGGTAGTAGCGTACATTTTTTAGCATGTTAAAGCTCGCTCCTTCTACCAAATTTTGCGCAATGTGCATTCTGCGCTGAGTAGTCAAATAGGCTTTGGTCTGCTCCACTTGCATCTTACCTGCCAACAAATAATCCTTGGGATAAAATGACCCCGTGTAGTGTTCGTAGTAATCAAAAAAATGTACAGGAATCCGCTTCTTTCCCAAAAAGTTATACATTGCGCTATTGGCATCTACACTCCCAAATACATACAATGCCTCCACATTTTCGACGGGCAAATACTTGGGCGGTGCTTCTCTGCCCATCTCATCAACTGCCACAAACTTTAAAGTGTTGTCCTTTCGAGACATTCGCCCCGGATTAAATAAATAATATATTTTCTTCATACGAGATTATCTTCTATCTTAAAAAATTTGTAAGACCTTGTAGTTCAATTCATCCTTACCGAGTATAGCAAAAATCATAGTAGGCACATTTTTTACAGATGGTTTTCTCAATCAGATCAGGACATTGTTCCCGTCGAACAATTTCCATAACATTACTTTCCCATTTTGGAATCGCTTGCCGATCTTCCTCCGTCAACCATACTTCCTCCGTCATTCGCAGCTTAGGATACTCCAAAATGCCGTGACGTACTGCTATCCCATTTCGTTCCAAGACAAAAAGATAATATTTGAGTTGAGCCAGGTGTGCTGATTCTTTTTTATTGGACTTTTTGACTTCTCGGACAATTCCCAACTGAGCATCGTAGTGATCTATTTTAATGCCTTCGATGGAGAGCTGTTGCCAGCGGTTGGCGCGTTGCGGGTAGCTATACTGGTCTATGAGTTTGCCTTCGGCGACGAGGTCGGAGGTGTGTTCCATATTTAAGCCGTTGGCGAATAGCCAGAGTTTGCGATGGCAAAGGTGGAGGTAGGATATGTGGGTGCCGGTGGGGTGCATGGGTTAATTCAATTTAAACACTATCCATCGTATTCCGAAATTTTTCGAAACAATGGTCTTGAAAAGAATTTATCATCATTCCATTTCATAGGATTCTGAATAATATATATGCTAATTCTACTGAATGAATTTTCATTGCGAACGATATGATCCTGAAATTTTTATTGCCATTTCAAATGGTGATCAGTAGAGACGTGGCATTGCCGCGTCTCTACCGCACCATCATCATTCCGCCCTAAAATCAAAACCCGATACACATCAGGCATCACCACAAATTCCCCTAATTGATACGTGGTCAAAATGTTTTAAAATTTCAAACCAAAATCCCTGAACAATTGCCCCTACCGTAGATAAGGTCATTTTCATATTGCCACATTCCCAAAAAAATATTGCCGACGATACGATCAAAAGATAATAAAATACGTCCCCCACATTCCGACAATCCCATCATGGTTTTTGGGCAGATTCAATGCGGTATTCGTTTTTGTATTTGGACATAGTGTGGTGGTTTGATAGTTTATAGAGTAATGGTGGATTAGACATGAGCATAAAATGTGAGTATACAAAGTCTTAAATATCAAAGAAAGCCAGCAACATCCTCAAGTAATACGCCCTCATCATAGGAATAAAATTCTGGATCAATTTTACAAAGACCAAAATAATCCTCAATATCAACCAATGGTATGAAGTCCTTTTTTTTCAATCGGACTTGTACAATATTACCTGACATCTTTTTTAATAGT
>JBCCJE010000850.1:0-2953 GCA_039027925.1 Bacteroidota bacterium | reverse complement strand
TATGCGCAGTTATTTTTTCTTTATGCAAGGCGAAAAACGTAGGCGATGCGGGGCATCCTGTGCTTGCTTGATGCCAGAGCATCAAAGGCTTTTCAACGCAGCAGAAAGGAAAAAGAACAAGTAGAAAATGTAAAGTTATTAGTGAACTATTCCTTAGATATACGCTTATTAATTTCCCATTCCTTGTAAAGGAATCGAATATTTTTTTTAGAAAAAATCCGTAAACTGTTTCTCCATTTTTTAACTTTACCAACCATTCTGAATACCTTCGAAAGTATGCCCAAAACTGAACTTTGAAAACCATCATTGATCGAAAAACTACAAATCAACCATCCCTCGATGCTCAATCATCATCTGAAAATATCTCCCGAAGTCAGTAAAGCCCTGACAGAAAAAAAACCAGTCGTCGCCTTAGAAAGTACCATCATCGCCCACGGGATGCCTTATCCCCAAAACGTAGAAACTGCCCTAGCGGTAGAAGATATTGTCCGAAAAAACAAAGCCACTCCCGCTACCATTGCTATCATTGACGGAAAATTATGCGCAGGACTTTCGGTAGATGAAATTAGATATTTGGGCAAACTTGGGCAACGAGTAGTCAAGGTAAGCAGGAGAGACATTCCATTTGTCGTGGCCCAAAAAATGACGGGTGCTACCACCGTGGCATCCACCATGATTATTGCCGCCATAGCGGATATCTCCATTTTTGCTACGGGCGGAGTAGGCGGCGTACATCGAGGAGCCGAAACTTCTATGGACGTCTCCGCCGACTTGCAAGAACTAGCCAACACCAGCGTAGCAGTCGTGAGCGCAGGTGCTAAGTCCATTTTGGATTTAAAACTGACGCTGGAATATTTAGAAACCTTTGGAGTTCCCGTAGTGGGATACAAGACGGATGAGTTTCCGGCGTTTTATACACGCAAGAGTGGACTTGGGGTGGATTACCAAATAGAGGATGTAAAAACACTAGCGAAAATTTTGCACACCAAATGGGAACTAGGGCTCAAAGGCGGCGTCTTGATCGCTAATCCAATTTTAAAAAAACACCAAATGAAATTTGAGCCGATCAATAATGCAATTGAGGAAGCCGTAAAGATAGCCGAAGAAAAAGGTATCCAAGGAAAAGCAATCACGCCATTTTTCCTTGATAAAATCCAAAAATTGACTAAAGGAAAAAGCCTAGAAGCCAATATTCAATTAGTTTTTAACAACGCCAAACTGGCCGCCAAATTGGCCGTCGAATTTTCGAAGCTAAGAAAATAACAATGAAAATACATTTTTTACTCTTCGTCTTAATTTGTTGCTGTGGTTGTGGGTTCGTAGGAGCTAGTGATACCAACAAAGCCAAATCTCAACAACTCCTGACCGAAATCACTACGCGCCAATCTACCCTAGATTCCCGACTCGTAGAACTTATCGCTAGGGGAAAAAAATCTTCAAAAGCTACCACAAGTAGTACGGAAGTGGAGCTTGCGGCTATCGGATATACGGTAGAAAGTTTTTACGACGGATGGAAAAAAGGATACGAAAATTTTAAAGAACAAGAGACTTACATGAATTACGATTTGCAAGTCATTCGCCTAGAAAAGCTAGAAGATGGTTTGGATAAGCTAGAGGAACTCCTACAAAAAGCAGAAAAGATAAAAAGTGACTAACAGAAAGATTAATTCTATCATTCCATCATTCTACCATTACCTAAAACGCTTCCAACGTCTTTATCAAAAAGAACCCGTCATCCCCTTGCTTTTGGTACAAAGGCATGAGGATCAGTCCATCTTCAATGGCCTCTATTTTTCCATTTTTATCCGAAGCTAGTACCTCTCCTTTTTTTACCGATTGAAAATTTTTGTAGTTGGGTATCATTTGAAATTCATCTTCGGGTTGGATGCTGTGGATAGTGATCAATTCCGCAATTTTTGGAAGCCCTTTGGAATGTTCAATCAAAATGGAATCGTGTTGATTTTCTACGTGTTCCTCCTTAACGCACCCGATGGTTCGCATACAATTCGTTAAAGCCGCAATGGCTCGATTGACAGATAACTCCTCCTTGTGCTGCCCCGATTCGAAAGTCACGGCGACGGTTTTGGGCGCAAAATTTTCGTTGGTGAAGTAGTGCAGCGTCGTTCCTCGAATACCTTTCAGCAATCCCTTGATGACGGGCGCGTGTAGTTCGACGGCAATCCGAACACTCTCGGGCGTGTCCTGTGGGATAGAAAAAATGCCCCCGTAAGCTGTAGTCGTATGCAGATCCAAAAAGACTAATCTATCGGGTTGGTAGGTATCAATTTCTCGATGAATAATTTCGAGCAACTCCTTAATCTCGAGATCCTCCTCATCCAAATCTTCCACTTTGCTGCTTCGAATGCGCGCTACATTTTCGGGAGTCCATTGCCGATTCAAATCCCGATTGATGTACCGAAGCCCCATTGCTTTAGCTCGAACATTTCCGACTAAACCAACCAGCCTTCCACAAAAAGAAAAATAAGGATTGGTGATCGGCTCCACATCCAACATCTTAAACATCATCTCCAAGGCCTTCACCCCCGCAGGTTCGTTGCCGTGCATCGCTCCAAAAACAATCAGCAAAGGCCCCCGCTCACTACCCGTATAAGTTCCTATAATTCTTTTGATCGCCATTTTCGTATCACGAATTTTATGTTCTAATGCAAATACTTAGCGCCATGCTTTGAGAACCTCATGGGCTGAGAAAGCGGAAATGTAAGTGTTCTTAAAGCCAAATTATGGAGCGTTTGTTGGCTTTAAGAACTTTTGCTTTACTTGGGAACGGTACAATAATAAAGTTACCTTTTCTACTTGTTCTTTTTCCTTTCTTCTGCGTTGAAAAGCCTTTGATGCTCTGGCATCAAGCAAGCACAGGATGCCCCGCATCGCCTACGTTTTTCGCCTTGAATAAAGAAAAAACAACTGCGTATAAAAAACAACTTTATTATTG
>JBCCJE010000849.1:0-2959 GCA_039027925.1 Bacteroidota bacterium | reverse complement strand
GTAAGTATTACGCTTGAATAAAACTTCTCCCTAGTTAAAATAAAATCCCAAAAACTTCTCTATTTTGCACTCGACTTCCATTTCAAAATAGCCATATCTTTTTACTGACGTGAATAGCAAAACACTTACAGATTTTTACGTATTTCCCATCATCGGCTATTTTTTCCTTTCCGTGATTATCTATCTCATTTTGTTTCAGTTCGGATACGTAGAAAATATTCCCAATGTCACTACGCTCAATAGTGGCGATGCGGGCTTTTATTTTTCCATAAAAGAAAAAGGCTACGAGTACTCGGCGGATGGAGCCGGCAATTCGGGATTCTTCCCGCTGTTTTCTTATTTATGGAAAATCACTCAGTTGGATTGGCTAGGTATCAGCTTACTGAATTGCTTGATTTTTTTGGTTAGTATGAGTTGGTTATGTAGATTTTTAAAACCAGATTATATCGTTTTGGGAATATTCATGGCATCGCCTTACCTCTTTTTTATGCGAGTGCCCCTCTCCGAATCGTTGTTTTTTTTCTTTTGTGTGAGTATTGTTTTTGGGTTAAAAAATAAGGACTGGCGATACGTTTTCCTTGGGGTTTTATTTGCCTCCATGACTCGTGCGGTTTTTTTATTTTTTATTCCAGCATTTGTGGGGATGGCGTGGATGAGTCAGCCTATCCAAAAGTTCTGGAGTAAAGTAGAATGGAAAAAAATTGCCTTCGTCTATCTCTTACCCTGCTTCCTCGGATTGGCTACCGTAGTACTTATTCAATATTTTCAAACTGGAAAATGGTTCGCCTATTTTGAGGTACAATCTAGGGTTTGGGGAAGGTCTTTTAGTTTTCCAGCTTTTCCGTTGGGCTACCGAACCCCTCATTGGAATTTGCAGGGCAGCTACCTCAGTTTTTGGATAGGTACGCTGACGGGGGTGGTTGGGTTAAAACTTTTGTGGGAATGGTTGAGCAAAAAAAATATTTTGCAACACCTCAAAAAGTACGAACTCTTTTCGATCATTTTTATTTCCATGAGTCTTTGTAGCGTTCTTTTTTTTAATGCTAAATGGTCGTGGAATTGGGATGCAGATACTCAAGCTGGTTTTATGTCCACTCACTTTACGGGGATCAATCGCTACATCCATCCTACGGTTTTTTTCTTTGTCCTTTTAACTTATTTTTTTAGGGTAAAAAAACTAAGCACTCTTCAGTATCTGGGTATTTTTTTCTTCTCCAATGTGCTTTGGTTTTGTTTTGATTTGGAGTATTACCTACACATTCAGCGTTATTTAAAATTTCTCATTCCCAATCTAATCATTGTGGTACTCCTAGCCTACCATGCGCTCCGCTGGAAATCATTGGGCATCGGTATCATCATCGCCTCGATGATACTTCAAGGTATCTTATTCGATTATTTTATGGGGTACACCCAACTGGATTGATCGTTAATTTTTGGGGAAAAATATTAAACGCAAAAATGCGTCGTTTTTTTGAAATACATCACGGAAACCACCTACGCTGAAACAATTTCAATAAGATTTTCTAACTTTTGGGATAGGTATTTTTCCTCCGTGAATCATCAAAACAAAAAGGTAAATTTTTCGGCTGAAAGATTTACTTTTGCGAAATAATCAAAACGTTATATGGAGAATAAGGAGAATTTATTGGGTGTCATCGCTACCTTATTAAAATGGCGAAAACCCATCATCAATATTTGCTTGATCACAGCTATTGGTACCGCCATCATATCGTTACTTTTCTTAGACGACTACTACCAATCTACTACTACCTTCTACGCTGCTAGTCCTGATCTGGGGAAACCCGACGCAGTAGGTGAACTCGAAAAAGACAGAGATTTTTACGGGGAGGATACGGATAATGATCGGATTTTGACGATAGCGCAATCCAATGAGCTAGCTGAATTTTTGATTAGAAAATTTGATTTGTACAAGCATTATGACTACGATCCTGCCAAGCGAAAATCAAGGGACAAGGTGCGAAAGAAATTCAATAAGCTGTACAATGTAGAAAAAACAAAATTTGAGGCCATTGAAATTTCCGTAGAAGACAAGGACAGCCTGCTAGCTACCGCAATGGTCAATGCTGCTCGGCAAAGGACGGACGAAATTGCTCAAAGCCTAATGAAAGAAGGGCACATGAAAAAAATGAATTCGCTTCAGGCTACTATCAAGGATAAGGAGCAATTGCTCTACGCTCTGGGCGATAGCCTTTCTAAGGTTCGAAAAAAATATCAAGTGTTCAATACCGAAACGCAGGGGGAACTACTTGCCCAAATGGTGGCCAAGCAGCGTGCACAATTGATTGGTGCGCAAGCTAAGCTGGCAGTTTTAAAACAGGGAGGTGGCGCTACGAGAGATTCCGTTATTTTTATTCGCGCACAAGTGAATGGATTCGAAAAAGAGGTAGAAAGCCTTGAAAGTGATCTTGCGCTTTTTAACAGCGGCATGTCCTTGGTCAATGAACTGGAAGATCAGCACGAAGAGGCGAGAGAACAATTGAGTATTGACCGAGAAAGATTCAAGCAATTCCAAGCCACCTATAATTCTTACATTCCTACAATTCACGTAGTGGAAGCGGGAGAAGTCCCCGTAGTGAAGTCGAGACCATTTCGTTCCTTAATCGTTATCAGCGCCACTATCATCGCTTTTATCCTAAGCGTCATCGGAGTACTGCTCATCGAAAATTATAGAGATGTGGATTGGGGGAAGTTGGCTGATGGAAAGTGAGGAGTTACTGCACGCTACCAAATATATTTCCGAAGAAGAATTTGACTCCCTCAACGGAGATACCGAAGAAATAATGAAAATGATCAGAAGTTCCATTTTAACCAAAAAGAAAAATCTTGGAATCAAAACCAGCACTTTTGTATTCCTAATATTTATATCCGCAACATTACTCTTACTAAACCAATAAAAAAAATCTAGCACATCGTGAACACTCATCACTCCTCACTCATC
>JBCCJE010000848.1:0-2963 GCA_039027925.1 Bacteroidota bacterium | reverse complement strand
AAGTCGCAAGTCTTTGATAGATTTTTCTTGAGGGACTTAATTCCAAATCCTTTGATAAAATACTTGTCGCAGAAGTATTTTGATTACTTTCAAATTGTGTTGGATCAGATAGTGAAAGATATTCAAATGAGCAAAATTTACCATCTCGATTTTTTGCCAACAGGTCAATCCGTCTTTCTTTTCCTTCAAGTAGAATTATATTATCAATGACTTCACTTATACAATAATTTATGCTACAAGGGCTGTGAAATTCATAGGTGCCAGGATCTAAACTTAATCTGTAGTAACCTTCAGTGTTTGTATTAATCTCATTTATCAATACTCCGTTTTTTAAAACCATGATAATGATTCCCCCCACAGGTCTTCCTTCTTCGTCCAGTACCGTCCCTTGCACAACAGACTGTGCAGGGAGGTCGGATACAATGACGCAACAAAAGATAAATAGCATGAAATAGTTTTTTCCTTTCATAGCTAATTGTTAAGCCTATCATTCAACGGAAGAACGCACTCGGGGAACCGAAATTCCCCGAGGTCAAATAGTTTTAATTTCATGTGCTCAAGGTAGATTTTTTTCTAATGTGTCCATAACCGATTATTTTTCTAATGTCAGGATTCTAAAATTTCTTTTTCAAAAACTACTCCTAGCAAGTTGTCGGTCGGCTCTAAAAATTCATCATTTAATCCTTTATCATTCCTCATTAAAAACTGTACTTTTGCGCTTTCTTTTTCAAAAATGCCCTTTTTCCAGACATAAATCCGAACCATCATTTTCTTAAATCATCCATCAGAATTGCATACATACCATGAAGCCTAAAAAAATTAAGTCCGCTTTAATTTCAGTTTTTCACAAGGACGGCATCGAGCCAATTGTCAAAGAATTGGATGCCCTCGGTGTTCAGATTTATTCTACGGGAGGAACACAACGCGCCATCGAAAGCATGGGCGTGGAAGTCATTCCCGTAGAAAATGTAACTTCTTACCCATCCATTTTGGATGGTCGAGTGAAGACACTTCATCCCAAGGTGTTTGGGGGTTTGCTGGCTAGGCGAGAGGAAGGGCACTTGGCGCAGTTGGCGGAGTACGAAATTCCTGAGTTGGATCTAGTGATCGTTGATTTATATCCTTTTGAAAAAACGGTGGCAGAAACGACCGATGAAGATACCATCATCGAAAAAATTGACATTGGGGGTATTTCGTTAATTAGGGCGGCAGCCAAAAATTATAAAGATGTGGTCGTAGTGCCCTCGCAGGATGAATACGGGATGATCCTCGATGTGATTAAAAATAAACAAGGGCATACCGATCTAGCGGATCGAAAAGAACTAGCCCGCAGAGCTTTCCAAATTTCTTCCCACTACGATACGGCTATTTTTCATTATTTCAATGATGACAATGCGGCGAAGGCTGCCGACGACGCATCAAAGACTTACGAATTTAAGCAAAGCATTCAGGAAGCTACCATTCTGCGCTACGGTGAGAATCCCCATCAGCAAGGTATTTTCTTTGGGAAATTTGACGAGATGTTTGAGCAACTGAATGGAAAACAAATCTCTTACAACAACCTAGTGGACATTGATGCGGCGGTAGGGCTGATGGCAGAATTTAAAAATGCTGCGCCTACTTTTGCCATTTTAAAACATACCAACCCTTGTGGTGTGGCTACCCGTTATACTCTCCTAGAAGCGTGGAAAGCCGCGCTGGAAGCTGATAACATTTCTGCTTTTGGAGGGATTTTGATTTGCAATACCGAGGTGGATTTAGCTACGGCGGAAGAGATCAATAAGTTGTTTTACGAAGTGTTGATTGCGCCCAGTTTTTCGGAGGAGGCTTTGACGCTACTGAGTGCCAAAAAGAAACGTATCCTGCTGAAAATCAAGGATTTTTACATTAAAGAAAAAACGTTCAAGAGTTTACTCAATGGGGTGGTACAGCAGGATGGAGATTTAAAAACGGAGACGGCTGCCGATCTAAAAACAGTCACCAAAATTGCTCCGACCGAAGCTCAAGTTGAAGACCTGATCTTCGCTTCTAAATGTTGCAAACACCTAAAATCTAATACCATTGTTTTGGCAAGAGGTAATCAACTACTCGGAATGGGATGCGGACAAACTTCAAGAGTGGATGCCTTGAAGCAAGCGATTTTAAAAGCTAAAAGTTTTGGTTTTGATTTGGAGGGAGCGGTGATGGCGAGCGATGCTTTTTTCCCTTTTCCCGATTGCGTAGAGATTGCCCACCGAGCAGGCATTCAGGCGGTCATTCAGCCCGGTGGAAGTATCAAGGACAATTTGAGTATTGAGTTTTGCGATTCGAACGATTTGGCGATGGTGATGACGGGTATTCGGCACTTTAAGCATTAGCCCCTACCCCCGACCCCTGAAGGGGAGTAGGTTGGTTTTTGAAATTAAGCGACTTACTTTATTGGAGATTTGGGCGGGATTTTTTTGGTATTTGACTCAAAATTATCCTAACAACTTTTTTTAGTAAAATTGCATCTGTAATTTTTGGGAAATGTAAACACATTGTTTTTAATCAACAGTTTCAATGTCAAGTAATAAAACTCCCAAACAGGAAAACGTACTCCCCTTTAGGGGCAGGGGGCTAGTTATTGACATTGGCAACACTCGAACCAAGGTTGGTATTTTTTCCAAAAAGCGACTTGTGAAAAAAGTCATTTGGGAAAAGTGTGATTTAAAAACAGTCAAGACATTTGTAAAGGATAGCAAGGTCAGCCACGTAGCGTTGTCGAGTACTGCAAATGTCAGCCAAGCGGTAGAGGATTTTTTAAGAAAAAAATATTTTTACATTCGACTAGATCACACCACTCCGCTACCCATCAAAAATAAGTACAAAACACCACAGACCCTCGGGAAAGACCGACTGGCAGGAGTGGTGGCGGCGTTTGATTTTTTTACCAATTAAAATAAAATATTGATTTATGCGGGTACTTGTATAACCGATGATTT
>JBCCJE010000847.1:0-2969 GCA_039027925.1 Bacteroidota bacterium | reverse complement strand
TCTCTACAATCTATCTAATACGAATTTTTGATAACCTCCATTGGATCTAAAATTCCCACAATCGTCAACCGCATCCACCGGGAGGTTAATGATAAAATCTATTTGATCTCGATAGTAATTTTTGAGGACGTGATTAATGGCTTGATGCAAGAGTTTTTTAGAAGTGTAATCCTTAATTTGCAACCATTCATACTTGATTTTACGCCATAGGATTTCAATTTTATTCAAATGCGGAGAATAAGGAGGTAGCCTAAAAATAAACATTCCTTTTTCTTTCCACTTTTGTATTTTATCCTCTACACTTTGCGCAATATGCCAAGGGGCATTATCCAATACAACTACGGTTAGTTATTTAATAGCGTTTGCAAAATCATCAAACCATTCAATCACTTGATTGGCATTGACACTCGAAGTGGTCTGATAAGTAGTCAGTTCTCCTTTTAAATTCAACAAACCAAACACATTGAGATTACCACCTTTGCCACTTGGAATAGCCTTTTGCTCTCCTTTTTTAATCCAACCATAAGGTATATTGGGTTCTAAATTAAAAGCCGTTTCATCTGCATAACGTAAATCAATATATCCCAACAAGAATAACCCTATCAATACAGTTAAGGTCTCTGTTTTTACCACTAATTCTTGGAGATCAGGTTTTTTGGGAGGTTCTTTTCGGAAGCGTTTCCAAATCCAACCTTTTTTTAGAAGCCTTTGCAAAGTACGTTTGGACATCTTTTTGCCAAATTCTTCTTCTATTTTGACCAACACAGGATTAAGATTCTTCGCATTGGATTCCACCAAATCCTCTACTCTTTTTACTTCTGATTGATTATCTATGCGAATAATTGGGGGACGACCTTTACCCTCTGCGGTATGCAGACCTGTAGTCCCTGCTAGCTCGTAGCGATTAAACCAATTGGTTATCGTTTGACGCCTTACTTGATAGCTATCTGCTATCTGATCCACGCTCTTGCCTTGGTCGCTCAGTAATATATAGTGACAGTGTTCACGAAAGGTCGCCTGCTTTCTCTTCTTGCGCCCTTGCTCCAACTTCGTTCGCTGTGCTGCTGTTAATTTTATAAATCGCTTTTTCCTTTCATCTCATAAAAATAAAAAGTTATACGCTTATTTTTGTTAGATTACTTAATTGCTCGAATTCATACAGCCTTCCTGCTACCAAAAGGGAATACTAGGTTTCATCTTCTATTAATGATGCAAATTTTGTTTTTGCTACTTTTATTACTGAAAGAGGGGTTTGCATTTTTTATGATTTTAGTCTTTCACAAAGAAATACTTTTTCTTCTTTCTTTTATACTTTATCTCTATGCTTGGAGACAAATTCCGATTACGCCCAAGGAGAGTATCCTTATTAGACTAATATTATATATATATGTTAAATTTAAAAGCGATAATTGCTACTGTAAATACAATCTTTTAACTTCCCATCCACAACTTACAAGGTGATAAAATAGGAGCTTCACTACCCAAAAATGAACCCATCATTCTTCTTGCAAAGCATCAGCAATCGCCGCCGAACCATTCTCCACATCCACATTCACTAACAATGCCATACAAATAAAAAAGAAACTCCCAATCTTGTCAGTCTCAATCATGTCATTTATCAGTAGCAGACAATTAATGATGATCACCGTCAAGATTACTGTCATCACAATTATTTTCTTTTTAGGATTTTTGGTGCGGTGATAGACCGTTTCCCCTCTGATCAAAAAATAAAAGCATAGGATCAAAAAAATCAATGCGCCAATAAAACCCTGCTCTACAATCAACATCAAATAGTAATTATGGATGCCTGACTGTTCGGGGTTGTCGCTCACGTAAGTCTTAAAACTCGTAACGGCGTATCCCTTGTAAAATCCGTAAAAGTTGCCAGGACCAAAACCCGTAAGCGGTTCTTTCTGGCTCATCTGATAACCTGCTACCCATCGGTAAACTCTTTCCATAGTCGAAATATCTTCCCCTTTGGTCGTTGCGGAAATCAGATTATCAAAGCGGTGGTGCGATACCGTTGTTTTATATTCGGGGGCGTAGTGCATGTAATTACTATTGGTCACTAGGTGAATCACTACGCCCAAAGCGATGATGATCGCCAAACTAACGGCCACTTTCATCAGTCGAAAACGAACGATGTAAACCGTAGCGATAGCGATGGCGATACCGACGTAAGCAGCACGGGTATAAGATAACTGAACGGCGAGTAACCCGTATAACAACGCACTTACTAAAAACCACCATTGGAAAGACCAACGGGAATACCATTTTCTGATGTACCAAATAAAGGGTAAAAAAAGTGCTACGAGGCATCCATACATCACGTGGTTGCGATAGAAAGGGCCAACGCAAAAATTAATTTCTTTGAATGAAAAACCTACCATAGCGTGTCTAATCATCACGTAGGTAATGGTCGCAAAAATGGGAAAGAAAAATACCCAAAAGAGATTTTTAAAATCTTCCACGGAACGCATCAGGTGCCCCGCCATAAAATAAAAAACAAAAATGTACCAGAACTTAGCGAATAAAAATTTGGCAGAAACTAAGTAATCGTAAGAATGGAGGGTTGTGATAAATGTCCAAATTAGATGAAAAGTGATGAGAATAGTGATGGGGTGCTTGTAGAATTTACTATCTATATTTTTTAAATTTTTTATAAAAAATAAAAGATAGACGAGCATCAAGCCAATAATCAATAATTCGGGCGGGAAGTCGGTTCCGATTCCTCCGGGGAGTTCTACTTCTACGGAAAATGGAATCAGCAATAAGGTGAGATAAAATATTTTTTTGAAGTCAACAACTGCAACAAATCCAATCAAAATCACTATGGGCAACGCCGCCAAGTAATAAAAATCCGTAGCCACTCCTATAAAAATAGAGAGCAAAATGATACTTCCAAATATTGTAAATAGCTTGTTGGAAATATTTCGGTCGGATGATATGCCTAGGATATTTGCGAGCAC
>JBCCJE010000846.1:0-2973 GCA_039027925.1 Bacteroidota bacterium | reverse complement strand
CGAAGGGCTGCGATTGTTTTTGTAACGAAGTATAAAATCAAAAAGACAGCTTCAAATGTATGACTTATATTTCGGCAAGCCCTAACTCAAGTACAAAATAAATATGAAAGCACACATCATTACTATAGGTGACGAAATATTGATTGGTCAAATCGTAGATACCAATTCTGCGTGGATGGGTCAACAACTTAACCTGCAAGGCATCCGCATCGAAAAAATTATCTCCATCAGTGATACCCACGAAGCCATCCACGCAGCGGTGGAGGATGGCTTTCAAAATGCCGACGTTATCTTGATGACGGGAGGACTCGGCCCTACCAAAGATGACATTACCAAAAAAGCACTTGCGGATTACTTCGGCGTGGAGATGTACTTTAGCGAATCTACCTACAATCGCATTCAGCGGCTTTTCCAAAAATTTAAAAGAAGCATGACCGAGGCACACAAGGAACAATGCTACATGCCCAAAAATGCAGATTTGTTGATGAACAAAATGGGAACAGCACCAGGAATGTGGTTTGAAAAAAATGGTAAAGTACTCGTCTCGATGCCCGGCATACCTTACGAGATGAAATATCTCATGAGCGAAGAGGTACTCCCTCGCTTGAAAAGGGATTTTCCCAGCCAACCAATTGCGCACCGAACGATCTTGACAGTAGGGGAAGGGGAAAGCAGAATTGCCGATAGGATCAACGGATTTGTGGAGGCACTTCCCAAAGAGGTAAAAATGGCATACCTGCCGAGGTTAGGACAAGTCCGACTCCGACTGACGGGGACGGGCGATGATGAGGAAAAATTACATCAGGTTTTGGATAGCAAAGTAAATGAAATCAAAGACCTCCTTCCCGATTTAATTTTTGGCTACGAAAAAGAACAATTGGAAGAAGTGGTGGGAAAAATTTTAGTAGCAAAAGGTAAGACCTTGAGTACGGCGGAAAGTTGTACGGGAGGATTTGTTGCGCATAAAATCACTTCTATCCCCGGGTCTTCTCAATATTTTATGGGGAGTGTCATTGCCTACGATAACGCAGTAAAAATCAACCAACTCAACGTAAGCCCTTCGACGCTCGAAAAACACGGAGCGGTCAGCGAAGCAACGGTAAAAGAAATGGTCAAAGGTGCGATTGATTTATTGAAAACGGACATAGCGGTAGCTACTTCGGGTATCGCTGGCCCCGGAGGAGGAACCCCCGAAAAACCGGTAGGGACAGTTTGGATTGCCGTTGGCGATAAAGATCGTATCCAAACGTATCAACTCAACTTATGGAAAGACCGTATAAAGAATATCGAATACTCCGCCACAGTTGCTCTGAATGTAATTCGAAAATTTTTATTAGACATTTAAATCTCGTACTTTTGTGAAACAAAATTGTTGTTTGTTTTTACTAAAAAAACTACCATTTATTTTTTAAACAGTCAAAATAAGCAGCTAGAAACAAATAAAAATAATCAACCTGACTTCATGGTAATCATCCGACTTTCTTTTCCTGTGTTGCGCAAGTGTGTGATTGTCCTGAAATTAACCTAAAAATAAATTATGGCACAAGTAGAATTAATCATGCCCAAGATGGGCGAAAGCATCATGGAAGCGACCATTTTGAAATGGGTGAAAAATGTCGGCGACACCGTAGAAGTAGATGAAACCATTCTCGAAATTGCTACCGACAAAGTTGATTCTGAAGTGCCTTCTCCCGTAGCGGGGGTCATCAAAGAAATTTTCTTTCAGGAGGATGATGTCGTGGAAATTGAAAAAGTCATCGCTATCATTGCCACGGAAGGAGAGGCAGTAACCACAACTCCAACGCCGACTACACAGGCAGCACCCGAAGCTAATGGTCAAAGTAATGGACAAGTTGTGGAAGAAAAAATTGCGGCACCTACTCCTGCCCTCGTAACTGCCGAAGCTCCTGCGAGCATTAACACAGGTGCTAGTTCGAGTAGCCGATTCTATTCTCCTTTGGTGAAAAATATAGCTAAACAAGAAAACATCAGCGTAGCCGAATTGGATACCATCCCTGGGTCGGGATCTAATGGTCGGGTTACTAAAAAAGATATTTTAAATTACGTAGCCAACCGAACTGCGGCACCTACTCCTCCAACTCCACAAGCAATGGCAACGCCACCACCTGCTCCGACGGTTACGCCCCCCCAAAAGCAGCCTGCGATGCCGGCAATGAATTTTGACGGTGGAACGGAGATCATCGAAATGGATAGAATGCGCAAGTTGATCGCAGAACACATGGTGATGTCCAAGCGTACTTCTCCTCACGTTACCTCTTTTGTAGAGGTTGATGTTACCAACTTGGTGAATTGGAGAAATAAGGTCAAAAAAGATTTTCAAGTGACGCACGGCGAAAAAATTACGTTTACGCCGATGTTCATTGAAGCAGTCGTGAAGGCCATTCAAGATTTTCCGATGGTTAATATTTCTTTGGATGGAAATAATATCATCAAGAAAAAAGATATAAATATCGGAATGGCGGCGGCATTACCTTCGGGCAACTTGATTGTGCCCGTCATCAAAAATGCCAACTTTATGAATCTACTTGGTCTAACAAAATCCGTTAACGATCTGGCTAATCGAGCGAGAACCAATAAACTAAAACCAGAGGAAATTCAAGGAGGAACATTCACCTTGACCAATGTAGGTACATTCGGCAATGTAATGGGCACTCCAATTATCAATCAACCCCAAGTAGCCATCTTAGCGACGGGCGCTATCCGAAAAAAACCAGCAGTAGTGGAAACGGAGTACGGTGATGTGATCGCTATTCGGCAAATGATGTTCCTATCCCTTTCCTACGATCATCGAATTGTTGATGGATTTTTGGGTGGCTCATTCTTGCGAAGAGTCGGGGATTACTTGGAGGCGTTCGATGCGGAGAGAAAGATATGATGGGAAGATAAAGAAGAGTGATGCCTGCCCCGAAACCTCGGGGAGAGATGAGTGATGAGCTTTCATCAGGATCTTGG
>JBCCJE010000845.1:0-2974 GCA_039027925.1 Bacteroidota bacterium | reverse complement strand
TGGAGAGGGGCGATAAATTACGAAAACGAAAATATGATTTTTAAAGAAATTATTATTGCAAAATGATTTGCTTGGAATAAAAATAGAATAAATTATCTTTATGCGAAATTAGGACATTCATCTGATTTCGGTCTCCATTGATCTATGAATTTTCTCTGCAACTTAATAAGTCACTTTCTTGTCTTTAAGCAAAGTTTGTATTCTAAGTTGCTAATCTAATCTTCAACTAATCATCAACAACTAGTAATAAATTTTTCCAATAATCACTATTTGGAGTTTTGGTGAGCGCAGAGAGACATACCAATTGATACTTTTTCTGCTCTCGGTTTTACCTTGTTTTCGCAAAACTTCAACCATTATAGTAGTTATGATTAATCTTCAAGACATTACAAAATCCTACATCACGGGACAAAACAAAATCCAAGTACTCAAAGGTATTGACCTACACATTGAGGAAGGAGAGTTTGTCTCCATTATGGGATCTTCTGGTTCGGGCAAATCTACCTTACTCAATATCCTTGGTATCCTCGATGAATACGATACTGGTACTTATACCCTCGATGGCACCTTGATGAAAAACCTAAGTCAAAAGCAAGCTGCTGAATATCGTAACCGCTTCCTTGGTTTCGTTTTCCAATCTTTTAATTTGTTGAGCTTCAAGACGGCTGCCGAAAATGTTGCCTTACCCTTGTACTACCAAAAAGTACCACGGCGAGAAAGACAGGCTATTGCTGTTGACTATCTTGATAGAGTGGGCTTAAAAGATTGGGCAGATCATTTACCTACCCAGATGTCGGGAGGACAACAACAAAGAGTCGCTATCGCAAGAGCTTTGATTGGTAAGCCCAAGGTCATACTTGCCGATGAGCCTACGGGGGCATTGGATTCTATTACCTCCGAGGAGGTCATGCAGATATTTAAAGATGTCAATGCCCAAGGGATTACGGCGCTGATCGTGACTCACGAAAATGAAATTGCACAAATGACTAAACGAATTATTCGGCTGCGAGATGGTATTATTGAGGGCAACGAAATCGTGACGCCTGCGCATTAATCACTTTCATTTCTAAAAAATTAATCAATGATAGACATAGACAAATGGCGAGAAATATTTAGCTCTCTTCAGCGTCATAAGTTGAGAACCTTCCTTACTGCTTTTTCGGTATGGTGGGGTATTTTTATGCTAGTCATTTTGTTGGGCGCAGGGTCGGGAATGGAAAATGCGGTGAAAAGAAACTTTCAGGACGATGCCATCAACAGTATTTATGTTCAGCGAGGACAGACCTCCAAAGCCTACAAAGGGCTGCCCGCAGGAAGATTTATTCAGTTTCGCAATGATGATTTTGAGGCCATATCCGACCTAGATAAAGTGGCACACAGTACAGGACGCTACTGGCTAAACGGTCAGTTTTTTGTGAGGTACAAAAACGAAAGTATTGCCTACAATGTGCTCAGCGTACATCCGGGGCACGCCGTCACCGAGAATACGCTCATGATGCAGGGAAGATACATTAATGAGAAAGACATCAACGAATTTCGTAAGGTGTGTGTGATTGGAAATGAGGTAAAAGAAGGCTTCTTCAAAGATGAAGATCCTATCGGAAAAAGTATCAATGTCAAAGGCGTGGACTTCAAGGTGGTCGGTGTATCTACTGATGCTAGGAGTGATTATCACCGCAGGGTAGTCTATCTTCCTTTGACTACTGCCCAAAAGATAGATGGTAATGATCGGGTACACGAGATGATCGTGGAACTAGGGGATGCTACCTTTGAGGAATCAAAAGTAGTAGAAGAAAATATCAGAGCGACACTTGCTACCAGACTTAAATTTTCGCCAGAAGACCGAGAGGCGGTTGACATTTTTAATTTGGCGGAAGAGTTCCAAGATTTCACTCTGATCTTTGGGTTCATTAAAGGTTTTATTTGGTTCGTAGGCATTGGCAGTATCGTAGCGGGTGTGATTGGGGTGAGCAATATCATGCTGATTATTGTCAAGGAGAGAACGAAGGAAATAGGGGTAAGAAAAGCCCTAGGAGCAACTCCCCGATCAATCGTTGCGATGATCGTACAGGAGTCTATTTTCTTGACTAGCGTAGCGGGATATTTAGGTTTGGTAGCGGGGTTGGCAGTAGTGTTTGGGGTACAATCTTTTATGGAAGCCAATGAGATTGAAGCGGATTTTTTTTACAATCCTGAGGTTAATCTGGGGATGGTGATTACTGCCGTTGTCGTCCTGATTCTAAGTGGAACCATTTCGGGATTGATCCCCGCCTTGCAAGCCGTAAAGATTAATCCAGTAGTGGCAATGAAGAGCTAAGCAATGATAGAATGATAGAATGATAGAATGCCTGTTTCGAAATCTCGGAGAGAGGGCGTAACAATTTATTTACATCCGAAATTTTTGTCCAAGAAAAAATAAAGTCAAGATGTTTGATTTAGACAAATGGCAAGAGATTTATTACACCGTGCAAAAGCACAAGCTGCGAACATTCCTGACTGGACTGGGAGTTTTCTGGGGGATATTTATGCTGGTATTTTTGATGGGGGCTGGTAAGGGTTTAGAAAATGGTGTCTTGGGATTATTCGGAGGGCACGCCAGAAACAGTATGTACATGTGGAGTCAAAAGACAACTAAGGCATACAAAGGATTACCTCCCGGGCGCAATGTCCGACTTACGATGGATGATATGGAAGCCATTGCAACGCAGTTTTCTGATGAAATAGCCTATCTCGCTCCTCGGATGTGGGTGCCGTCGGGTGAAGTAATTCACGGAAAAAACAAAGCAGCTTTTGATGTACGGGGCGACTGCCCCGACTTGATTCACATAGATGCCATCGTGATGCAAGAAGGAAGATTTATCAACCAATTCGATATGGAGGATAGGCGAAAGGTGGCCGTCATTGGTAGGCGAGTGAAGGAGGTATTATTCGAAGGAGAAGAAGATAACGTGATTGGGAAATTTGTAAAAATTCA
>JBCCJE010000844.1:0-2974 GCA_039027925.1 Bacteroidota bacterium | reverse complement strand
TTTGGTACACATCAGGCAAGTGATTCTAGGCGTGAGGTCAGATTTTCCCAATAATTCCTCTTGGAGGTTTGTGGATGCGAATTACGAATTTCCTGATCTATTAGGTGCCATAAACGTAGCTTTTCCCGAAGCGAAAGATATTCATAACTTATCTGTTTCGGAGCAAGCACATTTTATCGGAATCAAGATCGGAGACGTCAACGGAACAGCATCACCAAATAATTTGGTGGGTTCTCAGACTAGAGACTACGAAGGTACTTTGACCTTTGATCTTGACGATCGAAAAGTAAGTCAAGGTGAAATATTTACCATTGATTTTAAAGCTAAGGATTTCGAAATGATGGGCTACCAGTTCGGATTGAGTTTTGAGAAAATGGAGTTCGTGGATGTGACGACTGAACTGGAAGATTTATCTGCCGAAAATTTTGGACTGGCTCGATTGGACGAAGGTATTATTCTGACCAGTTGGAATGATGCGAAAAATGTTAGAGTTGAAGATGGAGCAACATTGTTTAGCATGACTTTCCAAGCAAAAGAGGATATTCAACTGAGCGAAGTGCTGAATTTATCAAATCAATATTTGAGAGCCGAAGCCTACCAAGGTACAACCCTCTTCGATGTCAACTTAAACATCAGCGGAACTACCGTAAATGCGAGTGCTTTCACATTGTATCAAAATACACCAAATCCATTCACTACTACGACTACCATCAGTTTTAATTTACCCGAAGCGAGCAAAGCGACGATGAAAATATTTGATAGTGCGGGCAGAGTATTAAAAATGGTAGCAGGAGATTTTGCGAAAGGGTACAACGAAATAAATATTGATCGAGCTGAACTGGAAGGAGCAGGTGTACTGTATTACCAGCTCGATGCTAAACAAAATACTGCTATCAAGAAAATGATTTTGATAGATTAAGCGATGGATTAATTCAGAATTTTTCGAGGCTTTGCAGATCGCAGTAAAAGTAAATTCATCCTGAATTAAAGTTCATCGAGAAAATGATAACGAAGCAAATTTATTGCTAAAAATATAATTTAGTCTTTACCCCTTTAGTAACCCGTTTTAATTTAACGGGTTGCTTCCCCCCTTGCGAAGTGGGTGGCTAAAGAGCTTTTTAGATGTTTTTAATGATTAGGTGCTAGAGCCGGTTTAAGAATGCTTTAAGATCGGTTTTTGGGATGTCCTCTCCTCAATGAAGTTTGAGGAGGGGCCTTTTTATTTGAAGTGATTGATTACTTCCAAGATATTCGGTTACTGGACTTTTGGGAAATGCTTGAAGGCTATCAATAATCTTAATTATGAAGTCAACTAAGCGGTTTTCTAAGTCGAATTTTCTCATCGTATTAAATTAAGAAATCGAACTTTTGACCAACTCCAAAACTGCCAAGGAAAGGAATACCGCTTCTTCTTTGTGTCCCATTTTACTGACAAACTGAAATGCTCTCGGATTAACTGTTCCTGCATTTGATTTTACGAGGGTGCCCAGCTCTTTATCTCTGACGATGATCGGTAGATCGAGGGTGTCTTGATCTTGATTGATTCTCGCTAATAATCTTTTCTTTTTTCCGCCGTAGAGTAATCCTTGCTCGTTGAGGTAGCCTACTTTTTGATTATCAATAAAAATTTCCGTTTGCCCTTTTTGCGTTCGATACACAAATTCATGGTGAGAAGTTCGGGCGTATAGGACAGCGTTGTCTTTGGAGGAAATGTACTTTTTGTAGGAGTAGGCAATCAAAGGTTCGTGATAGATGGAGGTGAATACGCCCTTTGCCGTGGTGATGATACCCCTCTTCACTTTTTGCTTAACTTGGTTAGAGGATAACAGTTCCAATTCTTCTCTAGTCCACGGCACTAGCTCGTTGATCCAAGGCGTAATTTCGCCTTTCATTTTTTTCAGGTCAGTCTTAATTTTACTTTTACTAGGAGAAAAATTAATCAACGAAAAATATAAAACGTATAACAATATAATTGCAAAAATTCCTGCCGACAGCATCGCTAAAAAAAACACAAGTCCACCCATGATTATTCTTTTACTTTTTGAAACGACAAGACAAATACCATCCAATCAAAATATTCGCTTACCCTCCTCCCCGTTGGTTCACCTCAATTTTATTAGCTATGGGATTTTCAAACATCTTCATTCTAGTTTTAAGCATGACTCTATCTGCCTTCGTCAAAAAAACAAAATCCTTTTGGAGGATGTTTCGCAGTTCGTCGAGTATTTTCTCCTTTGACTCCCAGTAAGTGACGTACTCCTCCGAAATGTCTTTGAGCAGTTCAGATTTGATCGCCATAATGTAAGGCGCAAAGATTTTACTTGCGGATAATTGTTCGTTTATTCTGTTCAAAATTGCTAGGTGTTTTCCTTGTCCTAACAAACTACTTCCGCCGTAGTCCCAAGTCTGTAAAAACCACGATTTGTAAAAATGCTCAATGCTATCTACTTCGTTTACCGCAAATTGAAGTTCAAAAAAATTATCATCTTCTTTCCCCTCGGTCGTCTTCGCTTTAGTGTGCATTTTTTTATAATTTTTAAATAAATGAAACTGCGTGCCTTCGGCAACTAACGAAGTATGCAATCCGGGAACTGATCTTTCGATCCAAGTCATGTCGGGCAGCGTCATTGGATCTTCAACTTCTAATTTGTCGGATAAGACATTATTCATAGCTTCTTGAATTTTTTCGGCAGCCGAAAATAAAACAGATAGGTCTTGACTCGTTTGGGCAGCTTGCCATTGTCGTTGGTAATTTTTGGCCATTTCGTATATGTTTTCTCCAAAAAAACTTTTTGTACGTATGTCATCTACATCTCTTATCCATTTTGAATCCGTATCGGTATCCTTCGGATAAAGCCCCACCGAATACACCCAACCTGCTACGTTCTCATAGGTTTTTACTTTGAGCCACGGAGCATTCATCTTCAATCCTCTTATGCCGATAGCTACTGATTGCTCACTCATTTCTCCTGCG
>JBCCJE010000843.1:0-2982 GCA_039027925.1 Bacteroidota bacterium | reverse complement strand
TTAGTGGGTACATACTTGACAAAAAAAAGCCGTTGTCCAAAGACAACGGCTTTTTTTATCAGCAAGCAATTAGTATAGTTGGCAGAACCCTCTGCTATTCGTCCAATTTCAATACTTGGATAAATGCTTTTTGTGGTACTTCTACACTTCCAATCTGGCGCATTTTCTTTTTCCCTTTTTTCTGCTTTTCTAGCAGTTTTCTTTTACGTGTGATGTCACCACCGTAGCATTTGGCAGTCACATCTTTTCGGAGAGCAGAGATTGTTTCCCTAGCTACTACCTTAGCCCCGATGGCGGCTTGAATGGCAATTTTAAATTGCTGGCGAGGGAGTAAGTCCTTTAGTCGCTTACAGATTTTTCTACCGAAGGCTTCCGCTTTGTCGCGGTGTACTAGGGCAGAAAGTGCATCTACGGAATCTCCATTTAGGAGCATATCTAGTTTGACCAATTTCGACTGGCGATATTCTAGCGGCGAATAATCAAACGAAGCATACCCACGCGTGATGGATTTTAACCTATCATAAAAATCAAAAACGATTTCCGCTAAGGGCATGTGGAAAGTCAATTCCACGCGCTCCTCGGTCAGGTAAGTCTGTCGCTCTAAAGTGCCCCGCTTATCCATACACAATGTCATAATAGAACCAATGTACTCTGGTTTCGTAATGATTTGCGCTATGATAAATGGCTCTTCCACAAAATCCAAGATAGCAGGATCGGGCATATCGGCAGGTGTTTTTACCAAAAACTTTTCGCTACCCTTCTTATTGGTCTTAGCGTAGTAGGTTACGTTGGGTACGGTAGTGATGACCTCTTGGTTAAACTCTCTGGACAATCGCTCTTGAATAATTTCTAAGTGCAACATTCCCAGAAAGCCACAGCGGAATCCAAATCCCAAAGCTACCGATGTCTCTGGCTCAAAGACAAGTGACGCATCGTTCAGTTGGAGTTTTTCTAAACTATCTCTGAGGTCTTCGTAATGTTCATTTTCGATGGGAAAAATCCCCGCAAAGACCATTGGCTTTACATCTTCAAATCCTTGAATCCCTTGCTGACACGGATTTTTGGTCAGGGTGATCGTATCCCCTACTTTAATTTCTTTAGAGGTCTTGATACCCGTGACGACGTATCCGACGTTGCCCGCACCGAGTTCTTTTTTGGGCACTTGATTCAATTGTAACACCCCAATTTCATCCGCAAAATAATCTTGTCCCGTATTGACAAAACGAATCTGATCGCCTTTTTTCATTTGTCCATTTAGGATTCGGAAATAGGCAATGACTCCTCGGTACTGATTAAATTCAGAATCAAAAATCAACGCTTGGAGTGGCCCATCTGGATCACCCTCTGGCGGCGGAATTCGATCTACGATGGCGTTCATAATGTCTTGTACACCAATTCCTGTTTTTCCACTTGCCAGTACGATGTCCTCTTTGTCGCAACCAATCAAATCAATAATCTGATCGGATACCTCATCAATCATGGCACTTTCCATATCTACTTTATTCAGTATGGGAATGATCTCAAGATCGTGCTCTATGGCTAAATACAAATTGGAAATCGTCTGGGCTTGTATGCCCTGCGAAGCATCTACTAATAAAAGTGCTCCTTCGCAGGCAGCAATGGATCGAGACACCTCGTAGGAAAAATCAACGTGTCCCGGAGTATCTATCAAATTGAACGTGTACATTTCACCGTCGGAATGGTTGTAGTACATCTGTATGGCGTGGCTCTTGATGGTTATGCCACGCTCTCTCTCAATATCCATATCGTCCAACGCTTGATCTTTCATTTCTCGCTCTGAGATCGTCTGCGTAAATTCAAGTAGCCGATCAGAAAGGGTACTCTTCCCGTGGTCAATATGGGCTATCACACAAAAATTTCTAAAGTTCTTCATAACGTTCGCAAAGATAAGGTTTTTTCAAATGCAAGCATGCGGTGGATTGTTTGGTTTAGGTCAAAATTTAGAACGAGTTTTTGATGGATAAGTTGAGAATACTGGCTTCATCTTTTTGAAAATCAGCTACTCTATTTGTTCTATTTATCCTACTTTCATAATTCTAGTGAGGTTAAGTCTGAGTTATTTTCTACGAAATAGTTAGAAAAACTAGTCAACCGAAATCAGATTTTAGGGTTTTAGTCTATAAATTTACATCATGGAAAAAACAACCACTACGAAAGAACTTTTTCAGTTCAAACAATTTCAAATAGATCAGCAGGATTGTACCATGAAGATTGGTACGGATGGCGTATTGCTAGGGGCGTGGGCAGATGTGTCCGGTGCCAATAAAATTTTAGACATCGGTACTGGCACAGGTGTAATTGCCATTATGCTGGCGCAGCGGGCAGTTGAAGCTCAGGTGGATGCTGTAGAAATAGATGAACCCGCTTGTAAGACTGCTATTCAAAATATGGCAGCTAGTCCCTTCGCCGCAAGATTGACGGCTCACCAAGCATCTATTCAGAATTTTGCAAAAATTTCGAAAACGGAATACGACTTGGTCGTATGTAATCCTCCATTTTTTACGGGAGGTACGCTTTCGTCGTCCAACGATAGAAACAACGTAAGGCACACTGTCAAGCTACCCAACGGCGAGTTGCTGAGTTCGGTAAGAAGAGTGATGGCTAAAGGTGGAAAATTTTGCGTGATCCTGCCTTATCTCGAGGGGTTGAGGTTCAAAGAATTGGCGGCCAATTACAATTTGTACTGTACAAGGATGGTGGAGGTAAAACCTAAGAAAGATAAATCCGTGGAGCGGCTACTTTTGCAATTTGAGAAGGAAGCTAAGGAAATTCAAATGGAGGGATTGGTGATCCAACGCGAGAAAAGAAATGATTACACGAAAGCGTACGTTGACCTCACGAAAGCATTTTACCTGAAAATGTAAAGTTATTGTTGCGCCTTTCCTAAATCCAAAAATTTATTATTTCTCGCGTTGGATCACCAATCCCTCCATTTGAATTTCCTTAGCTTCCTTCTCAAAT
>JBCCJE010000842.1:0-2982 GCA_039027925.1 Bacteroidota bacterium | reverse complement strand
TAGTAAACTAGCCGCTTCTATCTCCTAATGATCTTAATTCATCAGGCTACTTTCAAAGGTTTTTCGATCGAAAGGAAACAAATCTTTTTTATAGCGATAACGCCACCTTTGTCGGTATTGTTCTCTAAGCTACTATCCAATAAGGAAACTGATAAGATGTGTGAAGGAATTATTAAAAAGCAGGCAACATCTATCTCAATGCTACCTGCTTATTAATTAGCTGAGTTTAAAATTTTCTTTCATCATTCCGATAAACCTGGCATCATCCATTTGTGCTCTTGCAGCAAGCAATTGTTCCGCGTCAGCTCCTGCAATGTAGCGAATCCTATCTTTCCCATCCGTTGCGGCGGTATAAATAATATCTGCTACCAACTCGGGCTTACTCATCGCAGTTGGATCCAACATAGTTTCAAATTGTTCCATCATCTTACCGACAAACTCGTTGTACTCGGTTAATGATTCATCGTGGCGATAATCCATAGAACGACCACCAAAGTCGGTTGCAACCCCACCTGGCTCAATTAATTTTACTTTGATCCCCAGAGGTGCTAACTCGTAATGAAGAGACTCACTCATGCCCTCAATTGCCCACTTAGTAGAATGATAAAGTGAAATCAGCGGAAAAGTAATACGACCACCAACAGACGATACATTCATGATTACGCCATTTTTATTGCTCCGCAGATGTGGTAGTATGGCTCGCGTAACATCAAACAATCCAAATACATTTACATCAAATTGTCGCTTCACCGCAGCTCGATCCGCAGATTCAAAAGTACCCATCAAACCGTACCCTGCATTATTCAATAGCGCATCAATTTTTCCAAATTTTTCAATGCCTTCATTGATGGCAGCATCAATACTTGCGAGGTCTTGGACATCAAGTCGAGTCACCAGCACATTTTCTAGTTGGTTCAATTCTGTCTCCTTTTCTGGAGTTCGCATAGTGGCGATCACGTTCCAACCTTCTTTTTGAAACTTAAATACGGTGGCTCGTCCAATACCAGTACTGCTACCTGTGATTAAAATGGTGTTATTCATTTTTAAGATGTTTTTATGGTGAGGAAATTATTTCTTATCCAAAGTCTTCTCCAGCAGATATCTTCAGACCAACTTTATATAACTAAAACATACACGACCTCGGAGAGGAAGCACCAGCTAGTAACTACTCTACCTTCACCAACGCCACCCAATCCATACCATCATCCTCAGGAGGTGCACCTAGCGCAATGTCACCATTAACCATTTTTGTTTTTTTATTTATCAAATCACCGCCTTGGCGAGGATTATACCAAGCTACAGAAACTTCTTTTCCTTCCAATTCAGGAATTTGTAACAACGCATTTGCATCAGCAAACGGCTGATAGATTACGTACACTTTTCCTTGCTTACCAAATACGTGACCTGTGGATTTTTTTAAAATACTATTCAAAGCTTTCATTTCCCAAAAAGGAATATAGTCATTGAAAAAATTCATGGCGTAGCGGGTTTGATCCCACATTTTATCACGGGTACGCCAGTCCTGACAAGTCAAGTCGGAGTGATCGTACTTATAGCCAAAGTACCATTCCACACCAGCCGCTCCTGCCATCAACGCCCCCCACAGAGCATCTCTCCTTACGGTATCGTGTGCCATGTCGTTGGCATCGGGCATGACACCCATCCAATGTGGACCAATCTCATCAAGGTACATGATCCATTCCTGGCCTGCCTCCTCGGAGCGTTGTTTCCATTTGGTAATTTCGGTATAGATCTTTTTAGGATTAGAAATTTGGAAAGAAATGGCATCCAAGTTTTTATCTCCCATCAATGCAGGCAGCATATTTTCTTTATGTTTTGAAGTGGGTAAGGTGTGTAGCGCAACCAAATTATCACCATTATTTTCTTGAAAATATTTGGCCATTGCTTTTCGCTGTTCTGTATTTTGCCCCCTTGGACTAAAGTCTGCTACTCCATTTTCTTCCCCTATATTCCAATTCAGAGCGAGGTGATGTCCGTACCTAGCAGTTAGTTCCCGATAATACAATCGCCGATGAATTCCCATGTTTCCTTCGTCGAGAAGCAATTCATTTTCAGTTTCTTGGGTAAATAGGTGCAGTAAAATTCCTTTGCGCTGGGCGTGTTCAAAGACGATTTCCCATTGGTCGAGTTTGCTACAATCGAAGCGAGTAAAATCATCGAGTGACTCGTACATCCAAATATCTTCGCCGTCCCCTTGAATGTTCATCGTCAAAAAATAGATAGAATTCATACCTTTGCTCGCTAGGTAATTCAGCGCACCAATGATGCCCTTACCTTTACCATCTTGCCAAGTGGGATCGCCTGTTTGCCAATCTTGTACGTGAGCATCGTAAGTTTTTAAAAAACTTTTCTTAGGATTGTGGGAGCGAGTATCATCAAACTCTGCGTAGGCTAGAAAATTCTCTGGACTCCCCGCTCCACCTTTGATAAAGTATTTTTTGGTTTCCGCAAATTGTTGGTATCCTGTTCCTGATTGATAAGTGAGTTGACCGTGCGCTCTAAAATCTTTTCCACTAAAGTCTCCCTTAACGACTTCAAATGTTCCAATATCTCCATGGTTACCGACAGCCATCCCTTGACTCAAATCTTCGTTGATGGCAATATCTTTTCCTTTAACAAAACTGACTAAGTAATTCCAAGTCCCGATTTTATTGGGTCTAAATTTTACCCGCCAAACATTTCCTGACTTCGCACTTGTCTCCGCTGCGTTGCCGTCCGCCGCAAAGTAGCCTGGTACTCGATAAGTATCTTTTTCGTGAGAAAAAGTAATCACTAAGCGGTAATCTAAAAATGGGTTATCTTCGGATGTTTCCGATAGGGTAGGCCCCATAAAATCTAAGGTTAACACATCCCACTTTTTTACGGCTAAGGTGTCAGAAGAAGTTGCTTTAGGTTCAGAGTTGCAGTTGGTTAACAAGACAATTGCAAGAAGTGAAAATAGGGAAATACGGAACGGATTTT
>JBCCJE010000841.1:0-2990 GCA_039027925.1 Bacteroidota bacterium | reverse complement strand
TTAACTTTTTTTTCATCAGTATGAAACCTTGTAACGATTGGGCGGTTATAGAAAAATAACCTTTTATCTGGGAGCTAAAAAAACCAATTCTTTTCACATCATTCATTTCAAATAACATTACTATCACATTTTTTTATCTCTTTGTATTTTTGCAAGTACCCAATGATATTTTTACTACAAATTTGGATTAATGTTATACCCTACCAAAGATAAAACTTCCTAGATGTTTACTAGCTTTTCGCTATCCATCACACCATCCTAGCGTGCCAACTGTCCCTTAGGGGCAAAACCCATTTTTGCTCAAAATCGGCTTTCGTTTTCACTAAATTATCAAATACCAAAGTGGCGTCATTGATGATTCCTTTTTGGTACAAACTAGCAAATTCGTCTCGGTGGGCGGTTCGAATTTCATTTTCTTTTTGAAATGCAAAATTCATGCGATCAAAAAAGTCCATCCCGTGATGATGTCCCATTGCCTTGATAAAGTGTACCGATTTGTCAATGGAACAACCACTTGCCCCCGCCTGCGTTTCGTCCACCATCAAAACAATAAACCTCCGATGAAATAATTTTCCAAAACCTTTAAGTGCTCGATTGTGACTTACCCAATGGGTTACAAAATTTTCGATCTGCCCATTGACTTCGCTAACTTCCTCCACCACAAAAGGTTGGTTACTTTGATAGATCCAAACTCTAGATGCCGGGGACATAGATTCGTAAGTAGTCATATGTGTTATATTCGATTTTTTGGTAGCGGATCAGACCAGTTGATAGATAATTCTGATCTAGAGATTTAATCCACTTCCTGATTTTTTTATTAAAAATTTACGCATAAAAACAAAAACAAAGTCAAACATTGGTAAGACTCCATTTTTACTGAAATAAAAAATAACAATAATTTCACGAAACGCAAAATTACTGGTTTAAAAAAATAGAACTACCCTTCTCTAACATTTCATTTACATTTCTTCTGCAAAGGGTGTGACTTTATCTTTGACCATTGCGTCAACACTTCGTACCACTAAGAAGCATATCCTAACCTTTTTCTTGTATTGTATGTAAAGTTTGGACAATCAAATTTTATTGGAAAAATAAAACATTCATTATATTTGTCGTCCACCATCGAAACACTTCTTTTTTGACATCCTACTAATTTTACTTTCATCATCAAACATTAAACATCCACTTATGAATGCAAAAGCACTACTTACTTTATTACTCTCTGTGCTGTGGATTTTTGGTGGGAGTTGGCTGTACAACAAATACTTTGCAGCTGACTGGTGTTCGCAAACAGCCGTTACTACACCTCCGCCAGTAATCAACAAAGCAAAAGACCCGCTGATGTTCAAATGGTCTGATCCAGCCACTTTCACTTACGAAAAATTTCCCACATTTCAATCCGAAATAGTATCTGGTAATCAAGAAGGAAGAATCCTCGAGATCACGGGTAGGTATTTCGAAGGCGAAACTGCCCCGGCAGGTTACGACAATATGGGTATGGCAAGAGCAGAACAAATCAGAAAATTATTTCCAGAAATACCCAACACTCGTATTCGGTTAAAATCAGAATTAGTTGCCGAAAGAGACGGGGTCAAAACGGAAGAATTTACCAGCGCTGCCTTCAACTGGGTAGATGCGCCCAAGGAAGAACGAAAGGTAATTGAGTTGGGCAAAAATGAAGCTCTAGTTTATTTTGACTTCAATGCGACCCGCAAAAAAGTAGATAAGGACGTAGATGATTTTTTGAAAAAAGTAGCCGAACGACTCAAGTCCACTCAAGAAAAAGTAGAGATCACGGGGCACACCGACAATGTGGGCAACGATGCTGCCAACTTAAAACTCGGCGAACGCAGAGCAAAAACGGTCAGAGATATTCTCATAAGATACGGCGTACCTAGAGCTAGGATCACGACCTTCTCTAAAGGGGAAACACAACCCGAAGAATCTAACGATACTGATGCGGGAAGAGCCTTGAACCGACGGGCAGTCGTAAAAATTGTTCCATAATTATATCATCAAACGAAGAAGAAATACGGAGCAAAAATTAATAACATTGCTGCTCCAATTTTTATAACAAAACAAAAAAAACAAATAAATATGTTATTCATTTTATTAGAATTATTCAGCGAATGTACACGGTGGTTGATTCCATTATTAATCGGCGCTTGGCTGTTGGGATGGTTGTTTTGGACCTTATTCGGCAAACCGAAACTTGAAGAAAAGGTAAACACCCTAGAGTCTGACGTAAAAGGACTCAACACCCAAGTCAAAGGACTGAACGGAGATTTGAGTGCCAAATCTTCGGCCTTGGCTAATCTCGAAAATGATTACGGTTCGCTAGAAATGAAATGGAAAGCCGAGGAAGAATCACGCCTCAATCTGGAAACAGAATTGGCCAACTGGAAATCAAAATACGCTGCCCTCGAAGGGGATTTATCCGTTGCCAACGATACCGCTTCCAAATGGGAAACCGACTGGAAAGGACTCAATACCAAGTATTTAGGGCTCACCAGCACTTACGAAACGGCTACCAACAGTATCGCAAAATGGGAAACTGACTTCAATAATCTGAACGGAAAATATGGTACTCTCGAAGCTGACTTGAAAGCTGCTAATGGCAGAGCAGCAGAATGGGAAGGCAAGTGGAACGAACTTAACGGTAATTACGGAAAACTCCAAGAGGAAAAACAAGCTGCCGACAGCAGAGCAGCAGAATGGGAAGGCAAGTGGAACGAACTCAACGGTAATTTTGGAAAACTCCAAGAGGAAAAACAAGCCGCTGATAGCAGAGCAGCAGAATGGGAAGGCAAGTGGAACGAACTCAACGGTAACTACGGAAAACTCCAAGAGGAAAAACAAGCCGCCGACAGCAGAGCAGCAGAATGGGAAGGTAAGTGGAACGAACTCAACGATAACTACGGAAAACTCCAAGAGGAAAAACAAGCCGCCGACAATCAAGTAACAGAGTGGGAAGGTAAATGGACTTTACT
>JBCCJE010000840.1:0-2990 GCA_039027925.1 Bacteroidota bacterium | reverse complement strand
TTGCCCAATTGAACTGCTGACCAGTTTCTTTTTGTTTACCACTTATTAAATCCAGAAAGAAGTCTGCATCTTTCAAAGTGTAGGGATGAGGAATTGTCAATGTATTGTTAGCAATTTCAGGATGGTTAATTCTATCGGTGAGTTGATGCTTATCTTTTTTATAAATTTTGGTCAGACTGATCTTTTCGTTGACTTGGACTTTCATGTTCAGATTTTTCAAAAAGAACGGGAATAAATATGGATAAAGTTCCTAATTCAAATGATTCTGTGAAAATACTTGCGTAAGTCTTCGGCAACGTCCTGCCCCTCTTCTTTTTGCTGATACAGAATTTGACATTGCTCATAAAATGGCTTTCTTTCTTCCAGTTTTTTCTCAATAAAGTTGACCAATTCTTTTTTGGAAAATCCTTTTAACAACGGACGTCCTGCCATTGCTTTTTCTAATCGGCTAGCGAGTACTTGAACGGAGGTCTCTAAAAAAACGGTTATCCCCATCTTGTTCATCCATTTCATATTGTCAAAAAAACAAGGCGTACCTCCTCCTACCGCAATGACCGCCATTGCCTTATTTTTCATTTCGTGTAAACATTGTTTTTCTACTCGACGAAAATAATCCTCTCCTTCTTTTTCAAATATGGCTTTGATGCTTCTTTTTTCTTTTTCTTCGATGTACTGATCTAGATCAATAAAATCAATGTTGAATTTTTCAGCTAACCGCCTACCCGAATAACTTTTGCCACATCCCATAAAACCCAAAATAAATAATCGCATTAAATTTATTTTTTGCAAAAATCTATAATCTTGAAAGTAGTATTCGTGGTCATCTATAATCCATAATCTTTCTCATCCCTCCATCCATTTTCCACCTTTTACAGAATCGTAATCCGTCAGATCGTGGCTAGAAGGTACTACCGAAATATATCCATTTTCCAAAGCCCATACGTCGGTATCGTCTCCTTTGTCTTTGGTGACAAAAGTGCCCGTTAGCCAATAATATTTTTGCCCCATAGGATCTGTATTTTCTTGAAAATCTTCAACCCAGCGAGAGTTAGACTGCCGACATACCTTGAGTCCTTTAATCTCTTCGGCGGGAATGTTTGGAATATTTACATTAAGCAGTTTACCACCCTGCAATCCATTTTTCAAAACGGTTCGTATGAGTTGTTCAATCCATTTTTTACCAGGTTCAAAGTTGGCGTTGGGACGGAAGTCCAACAGGCTGAACCCAATGCTATTGATCCCCTCTAGAGAGGCTTCCATTGCGGCGGACATCGTTCCGGAGTACAAAATATTGATGGCGACGTTGGAGCCATGATTAATTCCCGAAACACAAAGGTCGGGCGTTCTACCTTTTAGGACAACGTACTTCGCTAGCTTCACACAATCAACTGGTGTACCTGAGCATTCGTAGGATTCTACGCCGTCAAATATCTGTACTTTTTTTAATCGAAGGGGATCGTGAATCGTTACGGCATGTCCCATTCCGCTTTGCGGAGAATCAGGGGCTACCACCACGACTTCGCCGATTTTCTGTGCTATTTCTACGAGGGTTCTTATTCCCTTGGAGGTAATGCCGTCGTCGTTGGTAACAAGGATAAGTGGTTTTTTCATTAAAAATTTAATTGTTGTTTTCAAAAAGAAATCAAAGGAATGAAAAAATAAACAAAGTGCACAAGTTGGGTAGATTATTTTTCTAATACCTTTTCTACACTAGGTGCTTGTAGTCGCATTTCAATAAAATAATTGCGTTCGTGCTGTAGTGGTATGCTTCGAATGATACTCATAAAATTTTTTGAGCCATGGTGATTTTAAAATAGTTTTGTCAAAAAAAATTGACAGATTTTTGACCTACATTCAACAATGCATTCTTCTTGATGTTATTATCTTGTTTTACAAAATAATCACAGAAAATGGGAGTAAACATAAAAATCGATGCGAATACGAAAGTGGGAGTGAACACCAAGACAGGGGTGAATACGAAAATTGGAGTATTGCTAGTTAATCTAGGAACTCCTGATGAACCATCTTACGGGGCAGTATGGCGATACCTTCAGCAATTTTTGACAGATGGAAGAGTCATTGATATTCCTTGGTTACCGAGGCAGATATTAGTAAGGGGAATTATTGCGCCGTTTCGGTCTAATGGCTCAGCGAAATTATACCAAAAGCTGTGGACAGAAAATGGCTCTCCATTAAAATATTTCGGAGAAAGAGTTACCGAAGGCGTACAGGAGAATCTAGGAGAGGAGTACGTAGTTGAGTTGGCAATGCGATATCAAAGTCCATCCATTAAGTCTGCTATTGACAAATTATTGGCAAAGCAAGTGAGAGAAATTATCGTGGTATCCTTATTCCCTCAGTATGCTTCTGCTACTACGGGTTCTGTTTACCAAGAGGTAATGAGAATCCTCTCCAATAAACAAGCGATACCCTCTCTAAAATTTATCAATTCTTTTCACGATTACAAACCCATGATTGAGGTATTTGCTAAAAATGCCTTGAAATTTGATTTAGACAGCTACGATCATATTTTATTCAGCTATCACGGACTGCCTCAACGTCAACTACGAAAGGCAGATGACTGTAATCATTGTTTGAAAACCGATAATTGTTGCGATACCCTAACTAATAAAAACCAATTTTGTTACTCTGCTCAATGTTACGATACTACGTACGCAATCGCTGAAAAACTAGGCTTATCTCGAGAAGAGTATTCTATCTGTTTCCAGAGTCGGTTGGGTCGTGATCCTTGGGCGCAACCCTACACGAGCGATATCATTAAGGAACAAGCAGAGAAAGGAGCTAAGCGGTTATTGGTGTTTTGTCCTGCGTTTGTCTCTGATTGTTTGGAAACGACCATTGAGATTTCTGATGAATATCAAGAGGAGTTTGAGGAGATGGGCGGCGAACACATTGATTTAGTAGAAAGCCTAAATGACGATCCCGATTGGATAAGTGCCTTATCAGAATTAGTAAGAGCACAAGTGGTA
>JBCCJE010000839.1:0-2993 GCA_039027925.1 Bacteroidota bacterium | reverse complement strand
TTAGCCACACGCTTTGAGAACTCCGTGAGATGGGAAAGTGGGAATGCAAGCGTTCTTAAAGCCAAATTATGGAGCTTTCGTTGGCTTTAAGAACTTTTGCTTTACTTATTTGCTATCCCGCGAAGTTCTCAAAGCATGGGGCTAGGTAATTACCATTTTTTAATAAAAATAAATATGCCACCAGCCGCTAGATTAACTGATATGCACGTTTGTCCGATGGTCACGGGAGTTGTTCCTCATGTTGGCGGTCCAATAGTCGGACCAGGTGTTGCTACTGTTTTAATTGGTGGGATGCCCGCCGCAGTAATGGGAGATAATTGTGTGTGTACTGGACCTCCTGATGTGATTATCAAAGGTTCTGCTACTGTAATGATTGGTGGAAAACCCGCTGCCCGAATGGGCGATACTACGGCTCACGGTGGAAGTATTGTGGTAGGAGCACCAACAGTAATAATTGGTGGTTAAAAAAATAATACAAATGCAAGAAGATAAATCATTCTTAGGTCGAGGTTGGGCATTTCCTCCAGAGTTTGAAGAGCTAGGTAATCGGGGAGAGGTGAAAATGGTAGAAGCCAACGAAGACATTCACCAGAGTTTAGAAATTCTTTTGGATACCAGTTTGGGAGAGCGAATTTTACAACCATCTTACGGATGCAGTCTGCGCGATTTTCAGTTCGATCCGATGAACGAATCTATGCTAGGCTATATTCGAGATTTAGTAGAAAATGCCCTGTTGTATCATGAGCCACGTATCAAGGTTTTGAATGTAAATATTAATAAATCCACGAGCCAAGAAGCCATTGAGGGGAAGCTGATTATCAATGTTACTTATCAAGTAAGAGGTACGAATTCGAGATTCAATTTTGTCTATGATTTCTACCTCCGAGAAGGCGTAGGAAACTTGTAATATCATTATTCATAAGTGTTGAAGTGAGTGTGCTTTACAGATAACACCAAATACTTCAACACTATTTTTACAAAAAATATTATTGCTTTCTCTTTTTCGATGATTCAGAAAACTATAGAAAATAATCATGCAAGCATTTAGCAACATAGATCATCCTTTAGTCCGTGACGGTAGAAGTCGGGAGGAGCGATCTATTGCTGCTTTATCGCCCGATTACGTAAAAATAGATGAACGCAGTCAGGAAGATATTCTAAAATTTTTGAATGATTATGCCCAGCAAGTTTTGCTTTACAAGAAAGACGGAAGCGTTAAGAACTGGGAAAACTTCTTTGATTTTTCTACACCCATCCAAGTAGCTCTGATAAGTAAAACCGAGACGACCGTCATTCAAAAAGAATATTTCGAGATTGCAAATAAATTGTTAGAAGAACCGCTCACGGAGTACATTGCCCTCGTATTTGGTCGGATTTTAGAAATTGCTCATCAAATAAATGACTGGTATCGGCGACTGCGCAACGGGTTTTCTTTAAAAGTAAATATTAAAAATGCGGTTGAAATCAACTTGCAGCAACAGCTAAAAAATCTGATAGCTCTCCATAACGCAGCACGTGCGCAGCATGCGCAGTATCGTGAAATGTTGACTACAAAATTACTTCGGGAGAATCAAGCGTTGTGGAAATTAAACTCCCTTGACTTCACAGCAATAGACAATAATTACGTCAACTTCAAAGGAAGTGATAAAATAAAATTTGCCCAACTCAAAGAGCAGCTAGATACTATCTTCGAAAGTTTTTTTAATGTCGTACGGTCTATCGTTGAGGAGTCCCCTCAATATTATCAGCAAAGCCTAAAGAATTTTGATGCCCATACTCCACACGTAGGATTATTGTTAGCATTTTTGAGATTGTTCGAATTATTGCAGGGGGACCTGAATAAAATGACTCGACGACATCTCGACTTTTTTTATCGAGACATTCTACAATTAAAGGAAAAACCTATCCTGCCCGATAAGGCACATTTGATATTTGAGACTGCGCCCCATCTTGATAATTTTGTCATCAAGAAGGGAAGATTATTTACTGCGGGAAAAGATGAGACGGATGTAGATATATTGTTTGCTTTGGATGATGAGATAGAAATTAATCAAGCGCAAGTGGAAAGTTTGCGAACCTTATTCTTAGAGCCTTGCGAAACGAAACGAAAGAAATGTTTTAAAAAAGAAGCATCGGGAAATCGAGTAGTGAATCAAGTGTATGCTGCTTCGGTTGCTAATTCTGCGGATGGAGTTGGAGAAAAATTTCCCAAAGCCATTCGGCCTAGTTGGAAAACTTTGGGTTTTTCTCAAAGCAAGTTACAGATAAGTGATGAACCTGTCCAGTACCAAAATCATCCCGAAGCCATTCTAGGATTTTTACTAGCATCGCCCATTTTATTATTGGAAGGAGGCAGTAGAACATTGACCTTTACCTTCAATATAGAACCCTCTGAGGTAGAAGCAACTATAATGGCTGAATTCGAAGAGGTTAAAGATGCCATTGAGGAGAAGTATTTTATCATCAACGATATCTCCATTAAAAACGCAAAAGATAATGGATATCCTCCCGAAGTAATTGAATATATTGAGTCGGCACTTGGTCTGATTTTAAATTCAAAGGAAAAGCAAAGCTTTAATTCCAATAGCCCCCAAGGGGTAGAGCTATCAGACAATATTTTTCAACCTACGGAAATCTTTCGTCTAGAATTTAGCGGTGAGAAAGGTTGGTTTGCGCCCGTTTCCGATTTTGATATTGAGCTAACGGATACTCAATTAATTTTCAGTAAAGTAACATTAGGCACAGCAGAACCTGCGGTACTAGCTACCCAAACAGATATTCATACCCAATTGGGGACGAATAATTTACCAGCCGTAAAAATATTGTTACAGAAAAATCAGATTCTTGAATTTTCAAATGAGAAAATTAAATGTGCTTCGGTGTATCATGTTTTAAGAAAAATAAAAATCACAGATGTAACGATTGAAGCAACCGTAAAAGATTTTAAAAATGTAGTGATTCAGAATGAAGCAGGCGTCTTAGACATTAATAAG
>JBCCJE010000838.1:0-3004 GCA_039027925.1 Bacteroidota bacterium | reverse complement strand
ATGTGCTCCCCGTCTCTCAACAATACTTTTACATTTCTCATTCCTTCAATTGAGTAATCAGAATTCCCGATCAAATAATTGAAAAGTGCGACTACTTTCACCTGACTATCATTGTATTGATCTTTAGAAAAATTAAAGGCTTGCTCTATCTCTTTAGCACCTAATCTTGCCACCAATTGGTCGGTAGGTTCTATCAAAAAACCATACTGCTGCGAGACCTTTCCAGTTCGAGTATTCTCGTAATTGATTTTTACCAACTGGACTTTATAGCTTTGCGTAGTTACATTGTTATAAAGTTTGTACGCTAGGTATTCTTTCACTATTAAGTCTTTGGCAAGTTTGTCATTATTGACACAATGTGTCACTAATTTCAATTTATCGAAGTCAGCTAATCCCGCAGCGGCGAGTTCTTTTTTATCAAAATCCAATTTGATTGGTGGGAGGTTTTCGCATCTCATCCTTCTAAACTTTCCTCTCAATCTTACTTTGATTTGCCAGATTTGCTGCTGCCCATTTTTATCAAAAAAAGAAAATTCGGCGGGATGTTTTTCTTGATTTTTTCTATTGTCGGTCAGCGCCTTTAGGTCTGTTTTCAGGGTTACTTCTACCATTTCTTGATAATTGAGGAGATCAAAAATACTCTGATCGGAAACAATATTGGTATTGGAAAAAACGGGGATAGTAACAACTAGGGCAAACGAAAAGCAAATGCTTTTCCACAAAATTGTGTTCTTCATTGATTTGATTTTTTTTAGGTAAAATGAATACAATCCAATAGACTGTAAATTTTCACAACGGTTGGAAGTAAAAATGTTAAATCACTTACTGATGGAGCAAGGGATAAAAAAAACCGATGAATGGGTAGAATCGTCCGACTGAAAATAAGGACAAAGGCAATATTATTCGTCCACGGGAGTGTACATATCGCTATTAATGTGCGCCACTAAGTCCTCTAATTGCCAAGCATCTGTAAGTTGGTAATCTCCGATAGCAGTTCTACAGAGTTGGGTCAAGTAGGCGCCGCTACCTAAAGATTTTCCAAAATCATTGGCAAGTGATCGGATGTAAGTTCCTTTACTGCACTCCACGAAGAAGTCCACTTCGGGCATTTTGACTTCGGTCAAATCAAACTGGGTAATCTGAACGGGACGGGGTTTTACCTCTTTTAATACCCCTCTCCTAGCCGATTTGTACAGCGGCACTCCGTCCACTTTGATGGCAGAAAAATGAGGAGGATATTGCTCTATGTTGCCAATAAACTTTATCCTATTTTTTTCCAATAAAGCTTTGTCAATATGATCTATCGGATAGGAAGCGTCGGGTGCTTGTTCGGCGTCGAAGGAGGGCGTTGTTTTTCCCAACAAAAGTCTTCCGGTATATTGTTTAGTTTGCACCTGAATCGAGTCAATCTTCTTGGTAAATTTTCCAGTACAAACGATGAGCAACCCCGTAGCCAAAGGATCTAGAGTACCAGCGTGACCAACTTTGATTTTCTTGACCTTCAACTTATGCTTCAGCGTATATCTTATTTTATTGACTACATCAAAAGAAGTCCAAGTCAATGGCTTGTCCACTAGGAGGATAGCTCCTGCCCTAAAGTCATACGGTGGTGAAAAGTCGTCCATAAGTTTTTTATATTTTTTGTAATTACCTAGCCCCATGCTTTGAGAACTTCGCGGGATAGCAAATAAGTAAAGCAAAAGTTCTTAAAGCCAATGAAAGCTCTATAATTTGGCTTTAAGAACGCTTGCATTCCCGCTTTCCCATCTCACGGCGTTCTCAAAGCGTGTGGCTAAGTAGTTACTATTTTTTCTAAAATAAACCCAGTCCGCTGGCAATGGCAACGGCAGCTACGACAAAACAATAATAGGCGAAGTAAGACAATTTACTTTTTTTGACTAAGGCAATCATCCACGTACAAGCCACTAAGCCCGTGACGAAAGCCGCTCCAAAACCCGCAGCCAAGGGCACCAAATCTTCCGATGCGTAATATATTTCTCCACTCAAAATATCCTTTGCCATTTTGCCCAAGATTAAAGGAACCACCATCAGGAATGAAAATTTAGCGGCTCTGGTTCGATCTATTCCCAACAAAACTGAGGTAGAAATGGTAGCTCCCGACCTAGATATGCCAGGGAGAATAGCGATAGCTTGGGAGATGCCAATGATTAGCGCATTGGACCAGCCTACTTTTTTATTGGTATTTTTTGCTCTGTCTGCTAAAAATAAGAGTAAGCCAGTTATGATTAACATACCTCCCACGAGGAGTACATTTTTGTTAAATAAACTTTCGATCTGATCTTCAAACGTCAACCCCACCGTCGCCGCCGGTATCATGGACAAGATGATTTTTCCAGAAAATTCTATCTGCTCTTTTTCAGAGGAAAAAAGTCCTACAATGATTTCTTTGATTTCTTTCCAAAAAATCACCACGGTACTCAGCGCCGTTGCTGCGTGGAGGATTACGGTCATTAGCATACTTTCACTCGCCGATTGGTCATATCCCGTTATTACTTTTGCTAATTCTAAATGACCACTACTACTGACGGGCAAGAACTCCGTCAGACCTTGGATAATTCCCAGAATGATAGCTTCCAGAATGGTACTCATTGAAATCAATTTTTGTGGGTATAAATAATAAAGCCTTCTTTATGAATCAGATAAAGAAGACTTAAAAAAAGAATATCTCTTTTTTTATTTTTTGAAAATGGCATAAACCTCCACGATCAGTCCGGAGAGTATCAAGATGGGACCAAAGATCATGATGCGAGGAGCATAGATGATTTCATCTTTCCATTCGTCGGGGTTGGGTTGTGATCCTCCTAGCATCATGATCAGACCTAATGCTACCAATCCCAAACCAATTAGGATAAGCGTGAAATTCTTTTTTTCAAAAAGTAATTTCTCATTTTTGACTGTCTTCGGAGCAGTCCTTGATCTTCGTGAGGTAGTAGGTGCTACCTTGGAGGCAGCGGCATTAGCTTTCTTTTTATTTTTGACTACT
>JBCCJE010000837.1:0-3006 GCA_039027925.1 Bacteroidota bacterium | reverse complement strand
GATTTTTTCATATTGAAAAAAGGAAAAATAATCGACCCAAATTGAACAATTTATTTTTTCCTATTGCCTAATTAACAATATCACCTCGGTAGCCTACCGATTGCTTTTCCAATTTGAGTCCTCCTCACCAACTACCTTCAGTTGCCTTTTTTCTTCTAATAAAATTTTCAATGCCAATGCCGCCGCAATTTCCTTTTCCTTAGCTTGCCCCGCTTGTAGTTGTTCGGGCGAATAATAATTTTTCACAAAGTGCGTATCAAAATTTCCCGAAGTGAAGGCTTTGTGTTCACAAACAAATTTTCCGAAGGGTAGGGTAGTGGCTACGCCTTCTATTTCGTATTGTTGAATCGCTTCGATCATCAGTTGGGTGGCGGCTTCTCTAGTTTTTCCGTAGGTAATTAATTTAGCGATCATGGGATCGTAATAGATCGGAATGTCCATACCCTGTTCGTAGCCATCGTCTAGGCGGATGTTTTTTCCTATGGGTCTGACATATTTTTCCAAAGTTCCAACACTCGGTAAAAAATTATTGAGCGGATCTTCGGCGTAGATTCTCAACTCCAAAGCGTGTCCCTCGATGTCTAAATCTTCTTGAGAAAAACTTAACCGCTCTCCTCGCGCTACTTTGATTTGTTGCTCTACTAGATCTACCCCCGTGATTAATTCCGTAACGGGATGTTCCACTTGCAATCGGGTATTCATTTCGAGGAAGTAGAAATTTTTATCAGCGTCCAAAAGGAACTCTACCGTGCCTGCCCCTACGTAATCACAAGCCTTCGCCACTTTCACGGCAGCTTCGCCCATCGCTTTTCTGATAGCAGGAGTAAGCACCGAGGAGGGAGCCTCTTCTACTACTTTTTGGTGTCTGCGTTGAACACTACATTCTCTTTCAAAAAGATGAACGGTGTTGCCGTAGGTATCGGCAAGGACTTGAATCTCAATGTGTCGAGGAGAGGTGACGTACTTTTCGATAAAGACTGCACCGTCACCAAATGCTGAAATAGCTTCACTAATGGCTCTATCCATTTGTTCGGGCAACTCTTCGAGATTTTGGACGATACGCATCCCTTTTCCACCGCCACCCGCCGAGGCTTTGATGAGGATGGGAAAACCAATTTCCGATGCAATCTTTTTGGCGAGTGCTACATCCGTTATGGCTTCGTCAATGCCGGGCACCATCGGAATATCGTATTTTTTGACAGCTTCTTTAGCCGCTAACTTACTTCCCATCACCTCGATAGCGTATGGGTTAGGCCCGATGAAGGTAATACCTGCTGCCGTTACTTTTTGGGCAAAAACAGAATTTTCGCTCAAGAATCCATAGCCGGGATGAATGCCGTCGCATTCGTGATCCAAGGCAGCTTGTACCACTATATCCATTTGAAGATAAGATTCGGAGGAAGGGGCGGGGCCAAGCAAAACCGCTTCGTCGGCAAATCGAACGTGGAGTGCATTTCTATCCACTTCTGAGTAAACAGCTACCGTTTTGATACCCATATTTTTGGCAGTTCGCATCACCCGTAGGGCAATCTCTCCTCTGTTGGCAACAAGTATTTTTTTCATATAAGAGTTAATTCTAAATGATTGTTGAACATTCAGCTTTGGTTAGGAATGGTTCAATAATAACTTTACATTTTCTACTTGTTCTTTTTCCTTTCTGCTGCGTTGATCCCGAGTACTCGGGACGCCGATGCCCTGCATCGCCTACGTTTTTCGCCTTGTATAAAGAAAAAATAACTGCGCATAGAATGTAAATTTATTAATGCACCATTCCTTAGTTAATCGGTTTATCAGCAAGCTCTTTCGAAAATTCTTCCCACGCCGCAGCGGCAATTTTATCCGTAAGATTTTCCAAAAAGTAACTGCCCGCAGCGGGATCTATCACCCTATCCATGTAACTTTCCAATTGCATCAAATGTTGAATATTCAGCGCAAGTCGCTGTCGGTTTTGCGTACCTTTTTTGTTTTTGTAGGTATCCGACGGATAAATAAATATTCGATTAGCACCTCCAATGACTGCCGCCATTGCCTGGGCAGTTGCCTTGATCTGATTGTAATTCAAATCTTTCGTATGCGTTGTATCCGTTAAGTGAGCAGCTATCTGACAAGGAATTTGCTTTTTTATTTTCCAACCTTTTAGCAGTAATTGCCAGAGTAATTTTAGCGCTCTGATTTTCGCAATGTTAAGATAATAGGAGTCACCGAGTTGTAACGAAAATTGAATTTGGTGTACTAGCTTATCGGGCGGTAGATCATTTTTTGTCCATTCTAGCAATTGTTGATTGGCGTAGCGTAGGGTGTTGGCCAACTCCGTAGAAGCATTGTTATCCCCGTCGTAGTAAGGTTTTCCGTTGATGCAAAATAATGGATATTCGTCTAGTCGTTCCGTAGTTTTATTAAAAATCTTATGCCCCTTGGCATCTACTAATAATGGGTTTCGAAATTGGAAAGAAAACCGCACTTTGCTCAAATCATTTTTTTGCTCCCGAGCAATAGTCATAAAACTTTGAATAATTCTTTTCCACGAAAAGTAAGGTAAGATGAAGTGAGTCGAAATCCATTCGAGATGAATCCCTTTGAGCAGTAAATCCATATCGTCTTTGTTGGGGTCATTTTCAAACTCAAAACAAATCGCTTCTGCGCCGCTATCCAACAAAGCCAAGGCTTCCCGACGAGCAGTCTTAATATTTTTCACAAAAATCCACGCACCTTTTTCCCAGCTATTAGATTTTCTTTTATCAAAAATTGGAGTAGGCTGTTTTTTGAAATCGTCCCGATGAGCAAAGGGAGTGACCGTGAGATTTTCGTGAATGATCCAATCCAAACTTTCCAACGATTTTCCCCGAAGGTCTTTTTCCACTTTAGCCAACCATTGTTTTTTGGTAGAGGTTTTAAATGCTTCAAATAAGGATTTCATACGGGTCAAATGATAGTTTAAATTAAAAATCGCCCAAAGATAACCTAACCGAGCTAACCTACAAAACCTGTTTCTTTTTTTCCAGAAAG
>JBCCJE010000836.1:0-3010 GCA_039027925.1 Bacteroidota bacterium | reverse complement strand
TATTGTTAATACTATGACTGATTTTAAAGGGAAAATGAGGACAAAAGAAACAGCCAAGAATCGTAAGTTATTAGTGAACCATTCCTAAGGCTTTATTCAGAATATTTTTTTTGACTAGCTCATACTCTTCACTCTTTCGTTGGGGAAAAAATAATTTTGAAAATTTTGCTAGCTCCCCGTCCACTTATTGCTGGGAAATATAAATTCCCCAATTACTAATTGATTGGAAGTAAAAAAGTTCATCGGTAGCGTCATTCTTCTTTTCCCCCCAATCGCTCGTTTAAAAAAGGCATCAAGGCGTACATCCAAATACCAATAGCACCCGCAATGATACAAATTACTCCAAGTAGCCAAAATTTTACATCAAAGAAAGTGGATTCTGAAGCGTAGTAAAGATATTCGAAAACAAATCCTAAGCCGAGCAAAAGAATGGAAATAATGGTTTGTTTTTTCATTGTTACAGCATTAAGAAATCTCCCTCCAACCTCCCCCAAAAGTAGGAGAGGGGGAAAGAGTGGAAAATTGATTTTTCAGCGAAAAATCATAATGAAAAATGGTTCTTGCGTAGTTTTCAAAAAAGTGGGTGGGGAACGTTATAAAACCCCACCCCTCGATAAACTAACAATCGAAAGTTCTGAAAACCTATTTCTTAATTATTTCTATTAATTCTTCGGTTGCTGGACTCGGTAGAGATGCCCATTTCGGATTCCATAATCATGGGTAGATCACCGTCCGTAATGATGACTTTAGCGTTGGGAGATTTGGCCAATTCTTGAAAAGCCTCGATGGACTTGAACTGTAACAGCTTAGTGTCCAATCCCTCCGATATGATGAGTTGTGCATCCCGAATACCGGCTGCTTCCACCCTTCTTTGCTCTGCTCTGCGTTTTTCTTGCTCTAGTACGAACTCCATTTGTTGCGCTTGTTGTTCCGCTTCGAGTTTAGACTCGATAGCTCTCGCTAGGCTTCTGGGTAGTTGGATACTTTTTAGGAGTACCGCTTCCACTTCGATTCCCTTGCCGTCCATAAGACTCATCATCTGATCTTTGATGGCTTTCTCAATGGTAGCTCGCTCGCCCGTGTGCATGTCCTTCGCAAAAAATCTTGAAGTGACATCCGCTACGGCTGATCTGAATACGGGAAGAATGATATTCTGCTCGTAGTCGGTACCGATATTTCTCAAAATGTCTGGAGCTTTTCTAGCATTAATGTTGTAGAGGATGGACACTTCACTCACGATGGTCAGTCCTTCCTTCGATGGGATATTTAGTCCCACTTCAAGATTTTCGGTACGGGTAGATATTTTCACGACTCTCGAGATAAACGGATTATATACTTTTAATCCTTTGGTGTAAGGGTTATCGGAGTATTTTCCAAGTCTTTGCTTCACTCCGACTTCGCCCTCTCTAATGGTAACACAACTGGTAAAGGTCAGTACTGCCAAGCAGCATGCGATTGATTTTAACAATAATTTCGAATTCATGTGTGGTGATTTTAAATTTTTAAAAAATGGTTATTTGAAAAGAGGCCCTTTTCCTCGCATCGAATTTTTATGATTCCCGATGCAATCTTCCATGTTGTGATTATATTGTTATGGTTTTTCTAGTGATAAATTTTTCCAGTGATAAATAGGTGTAGTAAAATGTGCTTCAAAATCTTGGATTTAAAAATTGGCTCAACTGTCCGTTGCCGTTGCCATTGGATAAAATGCGTTCCGTTTCTTTCGTACCAAAGTTATTATTGAGTAGTCCGAAGCAAAAGAACTCTAGCATCCTTTTGACCTGCTCGTTGAGATTTTGATCGTCCGACTTGCCTTTCAAGTCTGTCAATCTGGGTAAATGTCTTGCGTAGTAAAGATTGTTATTAGCAGTCTCCACTAGCGTACTTGCTAGTGCTCTAGGATAGGGAAATAGGGGCTTTACTTCCGAAATAATATCGGCGATTTTATTACAAAGGCTCTTGTAGGCCAAGAAGAACCCGTCGGAATTATCCTCATCTACCAGTTTGTGATGATACGCTTTGGCACCTTCCCGTACCACTATTTTGTGTAGAATATCCTCATCCACAAATTCGATAGCCATGTTCCTGTTGGCTGTATCTACGATGATACCTAGTACCATTTTCAGCCTTTTGTCAGGATCGGGAACATTCATCGTGTTGAGATCAATTCTGGCAATCATCCATTCCCAGTACCAATTCAGGAGATAGACGAATAAGTGATGTTTGTTTTCAAAATAGCGATAAATGGATGCTTCGGCTGCGGGGATGGCCTCTGCTAATTTTTTAAAAGTGAATTGTTCTAGTCCCACTTCATCAATCAGCAGCACGCTGTGCTCTATTATTTTTTTACCCAATTTAGTTTTTTGCGGATCCTTCAAAAACAAATTTGGATTGATCTCCAACTGGACAAAAAAAGGTTTCATAAGTTTCGATTTTAATATTTAAATAGTCTTTCAGAAATGAAAAATTAACATATTGTAATTGTATTGTTTTTCGTTTCTCGGTGTTTATTTGATGATTATTTTTAGGCAGCCACCTCGTCGTACATTTCTCTGATTTTAGATTTTAAAATTTTACGAGCGTGGTGTATTCTACTCTTTACCGTTCCCATCGGCACATTGCCCATTGCTACCTGAATCTCGTCGTACTGATAGCCTTCATATGCCATCAAAAAAGGCATTCTAAACCCTTCGTCCAAAGAATCAATGACCTCGGTGATTTCGGCAATGTTTACATTCATCTCCCCTTCGTTTTCGGCTGTTCCCTCAAAGGAATTTAGAAAATAACTTTCGGCGGAGGTATCCTGCAGTTCGTTTCTTCTTTGGTTTTTGCGATACCCGTTGATGAAGCAATTTTTCATAATGGTACTCAACCACGCTTTCAGGTTAGTATCCTTTCTGAATTTGCTTTGATGTCTGAATGCACTCAAGGCTGTTTCTTGAAATAAATCTTCTGCTAGGGTCTTATCTCTAGTCAGTTTCATGGCGAATCCGCGTAGATAACTACTTAG
>JBCCJE010000835.1:0-3018 GCA_039027925.1 Bacteroidota bacterium | reverse complement strand
GTATTGGTAGCAATGATGCCATCAATTTTTGTAGCCGCTACGATGTCGAGGATGTCATCTAGCTGGTCATCATTCAAGTCAGGAGCAATTTTGAGCAAGATAGGCTTGGGTGTGTTTTTCTTCTGATTCAAATCTTGCAGAATCGAAAGTAGCTTCGTTAATGGCTCTTTTCCCTGTAAGGCTCTCAGGTTGGGGGTATTGGGAGAACTCACGTTAACCACAAAATAATCCACATAAGGAAACAGTACCTCAAAACAGTAGGTGTAGTCATTTTGAGCTTGCTCGTTGGGGGTGACTTTATTTTTTCCGATGTTTCCGCCAATGATTACATTTTTAGGCTTACCTCCTTTTTTTAACCTATCTACCAAAGCGTGAACACCTTCGTTGTTGAATCCCATTCTGTTGATGACTGCTTCATCTTCGGGAAGTCGAAAGAGTCGGGGTTTAGGATTACCCGCTTGTGGCTGTGGCGTAACTGTACCTAGCTCCAAGAATCCAAATCCCATAGAGGACATCGCCTGATAGTATTTTCCATCCTTATCAAAACCCGCGGCGAGACCAACGGGATTTTTGAAAGTTAATCCAAAGACTTCTTTTTTCAAATGGCTATTCGAATAGGACATTGATTTTTTAAATAAAAAATTCACGATGGGAATAGCCAGGGTAATTTTCAATAATCGAATAGTCAGATGATGGGCTTTCTCGGGGGAGAATAAAAAAAGAAATGGTTTGATGAATGATTTGTACACAGTTGCTTCGGTATATGTTTGATGAAAATACTACGAAAATATAGATATACTCTTGAGTTTAAATTTTGTTAGAGCGATGATGTAAGTGTATTGTTAAAAAATATTTTCAAGACAAATTTAGTAATTCAAAAGGACTATTTTATCAAAACTAAAAACAAAAGCCGAATTTCCTCTAAAGAAAATTCGGCTTCCTGTTTTGCTTTATTCGTATTCGATTTTTACGAGATGACCTCTGCTTCTTTTCTCAATAATTCCATGTCCCTTATCAGGAGTCGTTGGCGGTTAAAGGTCAAAACATTTTTGTTTCTCAGTTCATTCAAAACGGTAGTCACGGTTTGGCGAGAAGTAGCTGTCAAGTTAGCTATCTCTTGGTGCGTCAAAAATTTTCTCACTAGCATTTCGTACCCTACGCGTTGTCCTTTTTTCTTAGCTAGACTTTCCAAAAATTCAACGATACGTGTTCTACTATCTTTGAATACTAGGCTTTCCAATCGCTGCTCCATTTCGAGTACTCTCGATCCCATGACTTTCATCATAAACATACTGAGGGGCGAATACTCTTTCATCATACTTTTCATTTCGTCCACGGTCATAATACAGACCGAGGTTTCTTCCATGGCTACCGCAAAATCTTTCCGTTTAGTTTCGCCGATCAAAGATAATTCACCGAATACTTCCCCTTTTGCGAGGATGGCTTTCGTAATTTCCTTACCCGAATTGGCGTAAGTTCCAATCTTGACACGACCCTTACTGACGAAGTAAATTTTATCAGCATTTTCTTCTGGCATGTAGATATATTCGCTTTTTTTAAAAGTCTTGTGCGTGAAAGCCTCCATATGACCAGCCGACATTTTTTGTGGGCACATCATACCTTCCATATCAATATTTTCTAAATACCACAAAGATTTTTGATCCATCTGAAAGAGTTGATTTTTTTTGGGTAAGATAGTATTGGTTTCAACAAGCTGCTGCGGACTAATGTTCATAATCGTACTTTTTAGTTAATGAAAATGTCCTAGACGTTTCATCTAGTTTGATCTATTTTTTTATACGATTCAAAGTTAGGGTCTAAGTGTAACAGAAGTATCACGGAATGATATAGTTTCCTGAAAGGTGAATGTTTCTGGTATTCTTTATAAATTGAAGGAAAAATCAGATCATGCAAAAAGAGCGAAAAGGTAAGCACTTCATCAAGAAACCCATTTATGAGGGAGGACTGAAAGCGATGCGCGCATTTATCCAACAACACAAAACCTACCCAAAGGCAGCGCTAGAAAATAAAATCGAAGGAACTGTTTATTTGAAATATACCATTGACTATCAAGGAAAAGTGATCGCAACCAAGGTGATTAAGAGCTTGGGCTACGGATGCGACGAAGAGGCCGTTCGTGTAGTCCAACTTTTAAAATTCAAAGTGCCTAAAAACCGAGGTGTTCGAGTGAAGTTTGGTAAGGATATTCAGATTCATTTTCGCTTACCCAAAGAAGAGAAATTGTCGCCGCAGCCTACTACACAAATCAATTACGTCATCACGCCTACCTCAAAGCCAAAGGAGTCCTCCCAAAAAGAGCAGCAGGGAGGAGGTTATACTATTCGGATTGATTATTAAGAACTTAATAATTCTGATTTGAGAAAGTCGTTTTCGGCACAAAAAAATAGAGGAAGCCGAATGAACGACTTCCTCTTTTAACTTTATGATTAGTAAGGTAGATTTAATCTTCCTATTAATCTTATTTACTAGTCATCGTCTCCGATAACAACTGTAGCAGATTTCAAAAGATCAGTACCGCCACGACCAATTGCTAAATCACCTTCACCATTGGATGCACTAACAAGCGTAAGCGTTAGAATTTTCTCACCATCAGGAATGGTATCTTGCAAAATTTCTATGTCGATAGTAGCACGATCTCTATTTTGAAAATCGTTGACATTGGGAGTGATAGTTATTGATCCTGGGTTATCAATATTGTAATCTTCTCCAGCTACTGCATTCCCACTAATTTCATAAACTATGTTAATATCAGTAAGCGTTCCAGTAGGAGACTCTACCTCAAAAGAAGCAGAACCTTCCGCTTCATCTATGAATAAAGTATCTAGTGTGATGGAATTACCGTCGGCATCAAATGCTACGTAACCGGGGAGTTCTTCCAAATCCCAGAACTCATCTACATCATAATCATTTCCACAAGATGCAAGAATGGCAGCTCCGAATAGGAATAAGGCGATATTTTTCAAATTAAATTTCATAATATTTCTTTATTTAATTTTT
>JBCCJE010000834.1:0-3039 GCA_039027925.1 Bacteroidota bacterium | reverse complement strand
TATGTCTCTTTGGAAATTAAGCAGCCACAGAATTTATTGGAATTACCTTAGGCTGATAGTAATCGTGAATAAATGAAAAATACTTTTTAGCAACTTCAAATTCCATAAAATTTAAAATATCTAACTCTTCAAAGTATTGTTGGATAAGTTCATGTTGGGTCATTTGTTGATGGCTGGATATCTTCAATGCTGATTTGATCTTTGAGATAAGTTCATCAGCAATTCTTATCAACTTCATTTGCTTTGCAAGATGCTCCTCCGCTTGTATTCTTACAAAAACATCAAAATGCTCGTTGGCAATCTGAGCTAGTTGCAACTTACGATGTTCTAATCTTTGCTTAGAGCGAATAACCAATCCAATCAACGCTTTAAAAGCATTACGATTATGCTTTTTACTTTTCACACTTAGTGAAACTACTTTTCTTTCAAGAATTGAATTTGTCATAATGTGTGTTTAATAAGGGTTTTAAAAAAAAAGGGTTGTCATTTTAATAAGTCTCTGCTATCTGTACATTTGAATATTTTAATTTTTAATAGGTCTAGTTCACTTAATGATCAAAAATATGATGTTTAAAATTAGATTAATTCATTAGCACTTTTCGAACATTGATTAATCAACATACATACAACTTATCAAACTACGTACCAACTTTATAAATATCTGATAATCAGTAAGTTGTAAGCATTTTTCAAAAAGTATAATTCCTAAATATCGGAATCGTCCTGAAATATCAGAAGAAAATGTATATATTTGTGTTGGCTTTTGGAAAGAGAGAAAAGAGTGATGAGTTAAGTTACGCCTGCTCCGAAATCTCGGAGAACAAAAAGTAAGGAAAATTTTAGTAGGTACTTTTTTATCTGTTCTTTGCTCTTTTGTCAAAAGTCTGGTTAGAATAATTAGAGCCCACTTTTTTAAAATTTCATTTACAGCTATTTATTTATGAGAGCATTCGATTTGGAGAAAAATCGAACCTTAGCTGCTATTTGTGATGCTGCCGAAGCTAGTCACAATGGGGTGCTTTGGTTACAAGCAGATGGGCAAATCCTAGCTGCCAATCAAGGACTGCTAGAGCAGTTGGGTTATCAAGAGGATACGGATCTGCCTAAGACCATCTTCGAGGTCAATCCCACTATGTCTTTTTTATCTTGGAAAAAATTTTGGAAAAATGTGGCTTCCCAAAAGACACTCGCCTTAGAATCGGAGTTTCTTACCGCCGACGAATCTATCTATCCCGTCAAACTTAACTGCGTCCTACTCGATATTGATGGCGAAAAAGTAATGATGATGGCTGCCCAAAACATGATGGAGACGAAGCGATACGAAGATCTTTTTAATCTAGCTGCTCGCATTGCCAACATCGGTAGCTGGGAATTGGATTTGGTCAATGATGATGTTCTCTTTAATGACCAAATGTACACCCTGCTGGAGTTACCTCCCGATACAAAACTGACCGAAACATCACTAACGAAGCACCTTACTAGCGGCATGTCAGCAGAAGACTTAGCATCGTACGACGAAAAAATGAAAGCTGCGATGGAACACGGTACACCTTTTAGTTTGGATTACTCTTTTGAGTTGCACGGTGAGTTTAAAAATTTTAACCTACACGCTCACCCCGTCGTGCTGGAGGAGCAAACCATAAAAATTTACGGTACGCTCCAAAACGTAGCAAATATTTCGAAACGTACCGACGATATGTATTTCACCAAATTTTGTATGGATCACGCCCGCGATATGATCTATTGGGTGACGCCCGATGGCTTAATTACATATGTGAACCAGACGGTATGCGCTACCATGGGCTACGCAGCAGAAGAGATGATTGGGAGGTCTATACGATTTTTGGATGAAGACTTCCCAGAGTCGGATGAGGAGTTTTGGGTGGCACTCCGAAAAGAAAAAAGTATCGAGTTTGAGACATTCAACATTACGAAAGGTGGCAAAAAAATTCCCGTATCCGTTGTCACTAATTACATCAACTACCGTGGGCGTGAGTTTAACTGTGCTTTCGTGAGGGATTTGTCTCGAAAAAAAGAACGAGATAAGATACTCCAAATGTCGAAGCACACTCTAGACCATTCGTTGGATATGATATTTTGGCTCAACGAAGATGGGACGTTCAAGTATTTCAACCACGCATTTTTACAAAAGACTGGCTACACCTCCGAAGAGGTGAGCCAGATGAAAATACTTCACTTTTTTCCCAACAGTAATTCTGAAAACTTTTCTAAAGGTTGGGAAAAACTTAAAATGGGTACCAAATCACTAGGCATGGACAGGGACTTAAAGCTAAAAAATGGAGACATCGTACCCTGCGAGATGAACGTATCCATGGTTCAGTTTGATAATGAGGAATTTTCGGTTACGGTACTGCGGGATGTCTCCGAACGAAGAAGCAAGGAATCCCAAATACAAATTCACATCAGCGAAATAGAAAAATTACAAGCAGCTACCAAGGCGGAAAATATTGCTCTGAAAGAGGAATTTGACCTTGAGTTCAACTTTAGTAATATCATTTCCAGAGATCCTAACTACAAAAGAGTATTAAGACAAGTAGAGCAAGTAGCCGACACCGACGCTACTGTCTTGATTCTGGGAGAGACGGGTACGGGAAAGGAACTACTGGCTAGAGCTATCCACCAACTGAGCGCACGCGCTGAGATACCGATGGTCAAAGTGAATTGCGGGGCATTGCCAGAGAATCTGATTGAGAGTGAATTGTTTGGCCACGAGAAAGGGGCTTTTACGGGGGCTTACCAGCGCAAGATTGGCAAGTTCGAGCGCGCCGACGACGGAACAATCTTTCTGGATGAGATCGGAGAACTCCCGCTGGACTTGCAGGCCAAGTTACTTCGGGTACTTCAGGAAGGAGAAATTGAGCGGGTAGGTGGTACAGAATTAATCAACATCAATGTCAGAATCATTACCGCTACGAATCGAGACTTGGAAGAGGAAGTTAGGAAAGGTACATTCCGCGAAGATTTGTTCTACCGTTTGAATGTTTTTCCCATTTATAATATCCCACTCAGGGAGCGGCG
>JBCCJE010000833.1:0-3046 GCA_039027925.1 Bacteroidota bacterium | reverse complement strand
TAAAAGTATCATTTCGAGTGTTGTTCTTATCTTCATTTTATCAATAGTAGGATGCAAAAGTGATCCCAATGAGAATGAACCTAATGTCTCTATCGAAGATGAATTTATGATTTTGCTTTGGGAAAATCTATCCCCATCTGGTACTTCTTTTAATTTGAACATCAAAACAATTGAATCTCAATCTTGCGAAAATACCCTCATTGACGTCGTTCCGTCCGTTTTTGCTAATAACATTGCTGTCACTATTCACGATATTCCAACACCTGATTGTTCGGATGCCGTATTTCCCGCTACGGCGGAGATCATCCTAGGCAATATTGCCGAAGAAAATTACAATGTACAGGTCAGCCTCAAAAACGTAGTCAACAACGAAGGCATAATGATCGTTACCCCTGATTACTACGAAATAGAGATGGGCCAACTGAACGGAATCGTCATGCCCGAACAACGACTTTACAAAATTCCGAACAATACCATTTGGGGATACATCGCCTACTCCGAAGATTCCCTCAATGTGGTAACCGATGCGTTCGTAGCGGGGCTAGCCGACGTGGCTGACCCCCGCACTTACACCGATGGGTACTATGGATATTTCTCGGTGGATAACAATGAACTTACAATTTTGAATAATAGTTCGACTTTAGCGGTCGCTAAGACGTTTGGCTTTGACTATTCGGGGGATACCACTCACCTGATGAGTATGCTCTTTGATTATCGTTCGCAATATCCAGAAATGGAATTTAAAATATTTACCTCGGCGGGAGAAGAACTTTAGTTTTTAGGAAAAATTGATTGACTAATTTTTAGGGAAAAGCAAAATCCGTGATTTCCAAAATAGGACCATCTCTCACACTTCGAAAATATACCCTGCCTCCACAAACTTTTGGTACTTTTTTTTATCAAATTTATACAGCTTTGCGGGACGGTGAGCAACGCCTTCTTGAACTTCCTTCAAGTCCACCAGAATTTTCATGGACAAAATTTTCTTTCTAAAATTCCGCTTATCAATTTTTTTGTCGGGCTGCAGGATAGCTTCGTAAAGATGCTGTAGTTCAGTCAGCGTGAATTTTTTGGGCAGCAACTCGAAACCGACGGGACGCATGCGCACCCGCCTTTGCAATCGTTTAAAACAAGCCTCCAAGATAGCGTCGTGGTCAAAAGCCAAATCAATGGCTTTATCAAATGAGACCCACTTGGCTCGCTGCGAGAGTTGGTTAGTGCCTTGGAGTTGGTACTCCTTGATTTTGATTAAAGAAAAATAGGCGATGGTGATGACCCTTCCGAGAGGGTGGCGATTGACCGCTCCAAAAGTTCTGACTTGCTCTAGGTAAACATTTTTCAGACCAGTCAACTCGTAGAGTACCCGAGCGGCGGCGGCGTTGAGGTCTTCGTTGGGATAAACAAAGTTGCCTGGCAATGCCCATTGATTTTTGTAAGGTGGTTCGCCTCTTTTTATCAGCAATACCTTGAGGGCCCCTTCATCAAATCCAAAAATAACATTGTCAACCGTTACGGCTGATTTGGCATATTTGTCAAAATTGATCATACAGTTTCGTGTTTGTCTCGGCTCGAAAATAGGGCTTTCTCTGGTTTTTTCCTAAATTTAAATAACAATCACAATCATCGTCAGAATCATAAATAGTCAACGCTAAATATTGAATTAGGCAAATGCTTCCTATTTTTGGGTCTTTCAAAATTCATTTAAAAAAAAATTCTCATGATAAATTTAACCAGCGATACCCTCACCCGACCAACAGCCGCCATGCTAGCAGCCATGATGAACGCAGAAGTAGGAGACGATGTATTTCGAGCCGACCCAACGGTGAATGCCCTAGAGGAGAAAGCTGCCAAAATGTTTGGAATGGAAGCAGGGCTTTTTTGTCCTTCGGGTACCATGACCAATCAGATCGCTATGAATGTCCACACGGGAAGATTGGAGGAAGTCATTTGTCACCAATACTCGCACGTGTATCAGTACGAGACGGGCGGATACGCCTCTAATTCGGGAATCGCCATGAATTTACTCCAAGGGGATTTTGGGAAAATCAATGCCGACCAAATCGCAGCAGCCATTCGACCAGATTATGATTGGTTGCCCAAGAGTAAATTGGTCGTGATCGAAAATACCTGTAATAAAGGTGGAGGTAGCTATTACACCTTGGCGGAAATCAAACCGATTCGAGCATTGTGCACCAAGCACAATTTGAGCTTACACTTGGACGGTGCTAGGCTGTTCAATGCACTAGTAGAAACGGGAGAAAATCCGCAGGACTGGGGAGCACAATTTGATAGTATTTCTATCTGTTTGTCTAAAGGTTTGGGAGCGCCCGTAGGTTCATTGTTACTCGGCAACACTGCTTTTATCAAACAAGCGCGCCGACAGCGGAAAGTCATGGGAGGTGGTATGCGACAAGCGGGATATTTGGCGGCGGCAGGCATTTATGCCCTAGATCATCACATCGGCAGACTGAAGGAAGATCATATTTTTGCCCAAGCATTGGGTGAAGTTTTAGCGGCACTGTCCTACGTAGAAAATATCCGACCGATAAAAACCAACATTCTTATCTTTGATGTGAAAAATCCTTGGACGGCTACTACTTTTTTAGAAAAATTACGAGCGCAGGGAATTGTCGCTGCCCCCTTTGGCACGCAGACAATTAGATTTGTCACCCACCTAGACATTTCGAGTGAGATGGTAAAAACTACTACGGAAATCTTACGCAGGCTTGACCGATCGTTTGCCAATATTTAGTTTTTAGCATAAGATCTGAGCAACGATAATACTGTTTTCTATTTTGTCAAAAATTAACTTAATCCATGAAACGACAAAAGCTGCAAATTCTACTTCATCAGAATTTGCAGCTTTTGATTGTTGTTTTCCAAAGGGCTTACAATTTTACATATCCAGGCTAGTTTTTATTTCTAAGACATCTTTTTCTTCTACCCCAAGTGTCGCTGCGATCTGCTTTACGCTTTCACCCTTTTGTAGTAGTTTGACCACATTTATCACTAAGACCTTACCTTCAACTTTGCCTTCAACTCTGCC
>JBCCJE010000832.1:0-3047 GCA_039027925.1 Bacteroidota bacterium | reverse complement strand
TTGTGCGCTAGTTTTCTGGTAAGTCTCGTTGCGCCTATTACCTCTACTGCCCAAAAAACTTATTCAGAAGAAGAAGTCAATACCGAAAAAGTATTCATCGAAGCTAGTCGAGAAAAGCTACTGGGCAATTACGAAAATGCCATCGTGCTTTACAAAGAAGTTTTAAAAAGAGACAAAGACAATCACGCCGCCGCTTACGAATTAGCGCGCATGTACGATGTACTAGATAAAGACGAAAAAGCGGAGAAGGCCATCAAAATGGCTATCAACCTAGATAAGTCCAACGAGTGGTACCAAATGTTTTTGGCAGACATTTACGAAAAAAATAGAAAAGATAAAGAAGCCGCTAAGATTTATAAAAGCCTAATCAAACGCGAACCCAATAATGAGTACTACTATTACAAGTGGGCCTTCTACTTAGTGAGAGCGAAAGATGCGGAAGGCGCTATCAAAGTATATGATAAGCTAGAGTCAAAATTTGGTATCACAAAAGAAACAACGGGAAAAAAACACAACCTTTACCTCGGCTTAGGAAAACAAAAAAAGGCCACTCAGGAACTAGAAAAATTGACCAATACATTTCCCTCCAATGTAGAGTACAAGCACATGTTAGCCGAGCACTTCCAAAGAATCGGAGATAAAGAAAGTACGAAAAAAATATATCAAGACATCTTAAAGATCAATCCTAACGACGCGCAAGCTAACATCGCACTAGCAAATTCGGGAAAAACTAAAAACAGCGCAGTAGATTATCTAGCTGCCCTCCAACCCATCTTCCTGCAAGAAGACGTGGACATTGATCTGAAAATCAAGGAGATGATTCCGCATATCCAAAAAGTAGCGAACACGGGAGATCGAGCACTAGCGGATGCTGCTATCGAGCTAGCAAAAATCCTGACCGAAGTCCATCCCACCGAAGCCAAAAGTTTTTCCGTTTACGGTGATCTTTTGAATCACTCCGAACGCCCGAAGGAGGCGTTGGAAAAATACATGAAAACGTTGGAATTGGATAACTCGGTATTTACGGTATGGGAGCAGGTGATGTACCTGAACTACGAATTGCGGGATTACGATGCGCTACTAAAAACCTCAAATGATGCTTTGGATATTTTTCCTAACAAAGTACGTGCATATTATCTGAATGGAATTGCGAATGCCGAGAAAGGTACTTACGGGGATGCCGTGAGTGCCTTCGAGCAAGCACTAATGATGAGCGCAAAAGACAAAAGAATGCAAGCAGATATCCACGGAAGGCTCGGAGAGGTTTATCACAATATGAAAAAATATGATCGCTCTGATAAGAACTTTGAAAAGGCAGTAAAGGGAAATCCTAATGCCCCTAGCCTCTTGGACAGTTACAGTTATCACTTGGCGTTGCGTGGCGACGACTTGGATAAAGCCCTACAAATGTCCTCCCGTGCTAATGAACTCAAACCTGACCAACCGCGCCTTCAGGATACTTATGGCTGGATTTTGTATAAAATGAAAAAGTACAGCGAAGCGAAAGAGTGGGCAGCAAAGGCACTACAAAATGGCGGAGAGGCGATGCCTGCTATCTTGGAGCACTACGGCGATATTTTATTCCAATTAGAGCAAAAAGACGAAGCGTTGATCTATTGGCAAAAAGCTCAAGAGAAAGGATCAGATTCAGAATTATTAGAGAAAAAAATTGCGGATAAGCAGTTGTATGAGTAAGATATATTTTGCCACCAAGACACCAAGCCACCAAGATTTTTTTTGAAAAACATAAAAAACTTAGTGTCCTCGAGACTTAGTGGCTACTCTTTTTTTTTGCCACCAAGACACCAAGCCACCAAGATTTTTTTCGAAAAAGTATAAAAAACTTAGCGTCTTCGAGACTTAGTGGCTACTCTTTTTTTGCCACCAAGCCACTAAGATTTTTTTTGAAAAAGCATAAAAAACTTAGCGTCCTCGTGACTTAGTGGCTATTCTTTTTTTCACCAAGGCACTCCATTATGCTAATAAAAACACGGGGCATTATTTTTCGATCTATCAAATACTCCGAAACGAGTATCATCTCCGATATTTTTACCGAACAAAAAGGCCTGCGTACCTACATCATTAGCGGCGTTCGAAAAAAAAATGCGAGAGTGAGTGCCAGTCTTTTGCAGGTCATGTCGCTAGTGGATCTTGTAGTCTATCATCGGGACGATAAAGACATGACCCGAATCAAAGAAATCAAGGCGGCTCACATTTATCAATCATTGCCCTTTGATATTGTAAAAAGTTCGGTCGGACAGTTTATGCTCGAACTTACGCGCAAGGCCATTCGAGAACCCGAAGAAAATGAACCACTCTTTAATTTTGTTTTTCAATCTTTTCTTTCGGGGTTAACTCCTTAAATATTTTACCTTTGTGTCTCCTGTTATTAAGATACTTTTCAAATTGTTTTTTCGTACGTTCTTCTTTTGTGTTCAGCCAGTCCAACGACAGCTTCTGTTCCGGTTTCAATGAAACATGGTTTTGTAAAGACCCTCCAGATATTTTTACCTCCATTTTACCTCTTTGAGGAGCGCTAGTGAGGGAAGGGGGCTCTCCGAACGACTCTGGCATATTTTGTGGTGGAGTGTAAGGCACGTCTACGGGTGTTTTATTGTGCCACTGATTCGAAGGTTCTTTTCTAGGGCTTCTAAGTTCATCGGTCGGGTTATTTCTTGGGCTGGCCATTCTTGCCCTTGCTCCGGGGATTTTTAAATAAAGTATTCTATCATTTGCTGCTTTTAACACCTCACTGGCAAAACCTGATAGGTCCTTATCTTCAGCAAGACGTCTATGCACGACAAAGGCGATTTTAGCGGAGTACCTTTTCTTTAATCGTTTTCTATTACCCTGAAGGTAACGCCGAAATTTCTTTTTCGTTTTTTCATCATGTCTTGGATGCTTCAAAAGCCATCTTTGTATGTTATTCTTTTCTTCCGAGGCGCAAGCCGAGCTCGCCGCCGTGCAGGCCGCCCACGCCACGACGCCCGACCCGCGGGGCCTTCGCCTGGCCACGAAGACGGTCGAGACGTTGGAAGGTCAGAAAC
>JBCCJE010000831.1:0-3049 GCA_039027925.1 Bacteroidota bacterium | reverse complement strand
TTTCTATCTGCCTTTTGATCGTACCACCCGTAGCTAAAAAATACGGTCGGGTGGCACTCCCCATTAAGGCTACTGCTGATGCCCCTATCAAAGCTGGCAACTTACTGCTGTATCTCACCAATCGCCACTACGTCAAACCCATTCTCAAGGAAGCATACGTAGCGATTGCTCAGAAAGTAGCGAAGCGACATGATGGTGCTCAGTTGGTACACTTGGATGCTAATTTTCCTTTTTGGGACGGCTTCCCTTTGCTGCCACACCTAAGCCACGATGACGGTGAAAAACTGGATATTGCTTTTTTGTACAAAAACGAAAAGACCAAGCAATTTTATAACAATACATTTTCATTCATTGGTTACGGTGTAGTAGAGCGTCCTAGAAAAGGCGAATGGAATCAAGCTCAACAATGTGAAAAGAAAGGCAAATGGCAGTATAGTTTGTTGGAGAAAATAACTTGGAGCAAGGTAGCGCAGGGGTACGAATTTGATGAAGCCGTCAATCGGTACTTGCTACAACAAATCGCTAATCACCCCGAAGTGCAAAAAATATTTATTGAGCCTCATCTGAAAAAAAGAATGCGATTGGATCGGTACAAAAAAATTAGATTTCACGGTTGCCACGCCGTTCGGCACGATGACCATATTCATTTTCAGTTGTAGCGAAGGTTCGGGGGGAAAAGGGTTTTCTTATAAAAAATAAGTGCTGTTGGAACTTCCCTAAATCCTCCCGAGTGCTCGGGAGGGGTTGGGGTAGGTTCTCTTCACGCAGATCATTTTTTATAAGAAAACCCTTACGGTAGGATAGTGTACGTTTAACTATTACAAATATTTTGTTTAACTTTTGGCTACGCCCAATTAAACAAAAATATGCCAAACCCTGTTTGTCTTTTTATGAATAATCCAACTGTTAATATTATCGGTTCTGGTTTTGCGGGTCTAGCGGCGGCGGCAAGTTTAGCGCAAAAAGGAATAGACGTGACGGTCTTTGAGAAAAATCCAACCATAGGTGGGCGCGCTAGACAATTTTCCGAAAAAGGTTTCACTTTTGACATGGGGCCAAGCTGGTACTGGATGCCTGATGTATTTGAGGTGTTTTTCAATCGCTTCGGTAAAACGGCTTCGGATTTTTACGATTTGAGAAAATTAGATCCGGGCTTTACGATTTTTTTTGAAGGGGAAGAACGAATGGATGTTCCCGCCGAACTGGAAGGCATTTACGAGATGTTCGAAAATCTCGAAAAGGGAAGTGCGGATAAGTTGAAAAAATTCTTGGACGAGGGTGCGTATAAATATGAAGTGGGCGTCAAGGATTTAGTTTATCGCCCCAATCTGTCGTTTACCGAAATCTTAGATCCGCGCCTGGCGTTGGCTTCGCTCAAGTTGGACGTTTTCAAACCTTTTGATAAATATGTTCGAAAATATTTCAAGCATCCACATCTGGTGAAGTTGATGGAATTTCCCGTTTTGTTTTTGGGGGCGATGCCAGCAGACACCCCTGCTTTGTACAGCCTGATGAACTACTCGGCACTCGCCGACGGAACGTGGTATCCGATAGGCGGTATGCACGAGATTGTGAAAGCGATGGAAGCTATCGCACGAGAGCAAGGAGTGAAGTTTCAGACCAAAGCTGAGGTAGAACAGATCGTCGTCAAAAATAGAAAAGCGACGCACCTACAGATTGGTGAAAATCAATTCGAAGCAGACATTACTTTAGCCGCAGCGGATTATCATCACGTGGATCAGTCTTTACTAGAAAAACAACATCAACACTACGACGAAAAATACTGGGACAAAAGAACCTTAGCCCCTTCGTCTTTGATTTTCTATTTGGGGGTCAATCAGACGATTCCAAAATTGAACCATCATAATTTATTTTTTGATACCGACTTCGACGCTCACGCTAGAGCCATTTATAAAAATCCGTCCTACCCAGACGATCCATTGTTTTACGTCTGCTGTCCTTCCAAAACAGACGACTCCGTAGCTCCGCAAGGAAGTGAAAATATTTTCATCCTGATTCCTATTGCCGTTGACTTGGAGGACAATGAGACATTGCGACAAAAATATTTTGAAAAAGTAATGAATCGCTTAGAAAAGACGACGGGAATGGATATCCGTGCACACATTGTTTACCAGAAAAGTTTTAGCGTTAGAGATTTCAAAAAAGAATACCATTCCTACAAAGGCAACGCCTACGGGCTGGCCAATACCCTATTCCAAACCGCCATTTTTAAGCCTAAAATGAAAAGTAAAAAAGTAGATCAATTGTACTACGCTGGTCAGTTGACTACTCCTGGTCCGGGCGTTCCTCCGTCGCTGATTTCGGGAATGGTAGCTGCCGACTTGATTGGGCAAAGAGAGTTTGGGATAGCTAAAAATTTTAAGAAAAAAATGGAGGTAGAGATCAAGTAGGTAGTAGTGGAATGCCGTTACGAAAATTTGTTACTACCACTTTTTTTACCCACGGGAAATCCCTCGACCAAAAAAAAACGTACATTTTTAACACGTTCAATTTTAAACTTTAACCAACTGCAGATTATGAAAGAACTGTATGACACTTTATCCCATGATGTCAGTAAATCCACCACTCGACTGTACAGCACGAGTTTCTCAATGGGCATCATGCTACTGGATAAAAAAATTCACACGCCCATCTATTCTATCTATGGGTTCGTTCGCTTAGCCGACGAAATAGTAGATAGCTTTCATGATTTTAACAAGGAAAAAATGTTGTCAGAATTTCGGCAACAAACTTACCAAGCCATTGAAGAGAAGATCAGCTTAAATCCGATTTTGAATAGTTTTCAGGAAGTAGTCAATCGCTACAATGTTGATATGGAATTGATTGATACTTTTCTGGACTCAATGGAGATGGATCTGCACCAAAACTTTCACGACATCAAATCTTACCAGCAGTACATCTTGGGATCTGCCGAGGTAGTTGGACTGATGTGTTTAAAAGTTTTTATGGATGGCAATGAGGAACAGTACCAGCATCTCAAACCCGCTGCCATGCGATTGGGGGCTGCCTTCCAGAAAGTAAATTTTCT
>JBCCJE010000830.1:0-3071 GCA_039027925.1 Bacteroidota bacterium | reverse complement strand
GATTACTACGATCTTCTAATACTACCCTAATACAATCCGCCTCAGATAACATTCCAATGAGCTCCCCTCTATCATTCACTACCGGAGCACCGGAGATTTTATTTTTTACAATGACATTGATCACTTCCCAAATATCTTCTTCCTTCCGGAAGGTGATCAATTCCTTGGTCATGATTCTGTCTACGCTAAGCTGCTGACTCATATCTGTCTTGATTGGAGGTGTGTGAAAAAAGGAGAGAAAATAGGGTTGGTATACTACCCTAATATAAGCAATTTTTAGCACATTTTCACCCTCTTCTGACCCTACACCTGCATCTGGTCTTCCTGAAATACCTTTTCTAATAAGCTAATTAATAGATCAGCATTGTCCTTACTAAAGCAAATGGGAGGCTTGATTTTGATCACATTGTGAAGAGGTCCATCAGTACTCATCAAACAACCTAATTCTCGCATTCTATTGGCCAAATAACTGGCTTCCTTATCTGCCGCTTCTAGGGTTTCTTGGTTGCGAACCAACTCAAACCCCAGAAATAGACCATGACCTCTCACATCTCCAATAATCGAAAATTGATCTTGCAGTTGCCGCAGTCCCTCCATTAAATACTGCCCTTGTTTGTGCGCATTTTCTTGTAGCCTTTCTTCTGCAACTACATCAAGAATTGCTTTCCCAATGCTGGCTGCCACGGGGTTACCACCAAAGGTGCTGAAGAATTCCATGCCATTGGCAAAGGCCTCTGCTACTGCTTGGGTACAGACGACAGCTCCAATCGGGTGTCCATTCCCAATGGGTTTGCCCAAGGTCACGATATCAGGGACGACATCATGCAATTCGAAGCCCCAAAAATGGTTACCCACTCGACCGAATCCGACTTGCACCTCGTCGGAAATACAAACGCCACCGGCTGCTCGAACGTGCGCAAAAGTATGTCTCAAATAATTGGGCGGTAAAACGATTTGTCCACCACAACTCAAAATGGACTCGCAAAAAAAGCCTGCAATGTCCTTTCCTTGTTCCCAATTTTTTTGAATGGCTTTTTCTACGTAAGCAGCGTACTTCTTTCCTGCTTCGGGGTCATCTTTTTTATAAATGCCACGGTAAGTATCGGGCATGGGAACAATATGGATATGGTCTGCTTTACCCGTTCCACCCGGACTATTGAACTTGTAGGAACTAATGTCAATGCAATTTTGGGTGTTACCGTGATAACCTACTTCTACGGCAATGAAATCGGTTTGTCGAGTGTAAGTTTTAGCTAGTCGCATGGCTAATTCGTTCGCCTCGCTACCCGAATTAACGAAGTAGCAAACGGACAACTCATGGGGTAAAGTGGCGCACAATTTTTCGGCGTATTGTATCAAGTTGCGCTGTAAATAGCGAGTGTTTGAATTGAAGACAGCGACTTGTTGCTGAGCGGCCCGCACAACTTTGGGATGTTGGTGGCCAACGTGCGGCACGTTGTTCACGGTATCTAAAAAGCGGCGTCCCGATTCGTCGTACAAATATTGCAAATAGCCCCGTTGGATGCGAAGTGGCTTTTGGTAGGAAAGACTCAGGTTTTTCCCCAAATGTTTTTGACGAAGGTGGAGTAATTCATTGCGACTAGGTGTGATTTCTCCAACTACATTTTCGGTCAAACCGATTAATAAGTTGGGATTCGGGCAAAGACTCTCCCATAATTTTTTTTCTTTTGGAAAAGCAACGCCAGGGAAATCACCCACGTAGTTCAGCACATCCAAAATGATTTGAAAATGCAAGTGTGGTGGCCAATCACCGTTGATTGGTCGTGGGCCAATTGCCGCAATTTGTTGGCCTTTTTCTATGGTCATTCCTACTGACAATTCTTCCAAGGAGGATAGACTTAAATGACCATATAAAGTGTAAAAAGTAAGGTTCTCGCTAATCGTGTGTTCTAGAATTATTGTTGGGCCGTAGTCTCGGTCACCCGCATTATTTTGAAAACTGTGGACCTTTCCCGCTAAGGGAGCAAAAACGGGTATCTTTGCTTCCATAAATACATCCAACCCGACGTGTAAAGTACGCCACTGAGGCCCTTCGTTACCTTTGACCGTAAAAGCATCGGAGGTATAAATTGGGCGGACTTCATTGTACTTTCCGATGCTTACTTCGACCTCGGCCTCTTCCATCAATCGGTTGACCAAAGTTTCGAATTTGGCCGCATCTTCAAAATTTGGATTATTGCCCAATTCCCAACTACCCACACTGAGGTCGAGAATTATTTTCGGCGTTTTTTGTAAATCAACGTTGACCACCGAAGCGAATTGTTCTGCTTCTTTTTTAACAAAATCCAAAAAAGCAGCTTTTTGAGGACAAGGTTCGTAGCCACAAACTGAGCGGAAAGTATAGTGAATCAGATTAGGGGAAACGGTACGTAGTTTTTTTAATAAATTCCAAGCGGGCTGGGCACTTATCTGCAAATAGGTGTTTTCTGGATTAGCCTGTTGGTTGATAGTAGAAACGGTCACACTGATTAGAAGACGGGCGGCAATGAGCGGGAAAAGCGCCCGACATTCCACTGCTGTAACTGGATATACGGCGTGAAATCCACGAAGCACTTGGCAGGCTACTGCCATCGGGTCTGTTTTATCCATCATGGCGTAAGCGGCGGCGATGGCCACTTCGTTGATAGTTTCCGTGTAAACGATGTCCCCAAAATCAATTAAGCCACTTACGGTCAATTCGGTACCTACTAGGACATTATAATCATTGGCATCGTTGTAATTGATACTTTTCCTTAAATCGCCCAAAATGGGGGCGGCTTTGTTTTCGAATAAAGTTAGGAAATAACTAATTAACGCCCTTTCCTCTGGTGTTTCGAAAACGGCCACTTCGGATTTAATCCAATTGACTTCTGAGCTATTCCAGCGAAAAAAACGATGTGCGGCGGGGTGTTGGAAATCGCTCAAACCTTGGCAAACGTGTCCACAAACAGCCCCCAAACTTTCCATCAAACTAGCCGAATGAGGATTGGTCTCAGCCAATAGTTTCCCCTCTACCCAAGTAAGTAATCGAATGTACAATTGTCGTCCATTGAGTGCATAGCTAGTCACCG
>JBCCJE010000829.1:0-3082 GCA_039027925.1 Bacteroidota bacterium | reverse complement strand
TTCAGGTTTACAATAACTTTTCCATGTCAAGGTAATGAATTGCCTTGGGCTATTTTCCTCCTTCGGGATTGTTTTACTAATCTTGAATGCTTTGCCATTGATATCAATCTTTTTTAGCAAACTAAATATTCCAAATCTCAAAGATTTGGCATATCTTCAGATCAACTCTACATAACTAAAACATACATGCCCCTACTGGAATTGAAAAGTGTTGGGGACTACATACGGAACTTGGGTTAATGATAAAATCAAAATGTAAACGCCCCCAAAGCAAAGATGATTAAACAAATATTATTTTTGTTAATATAACAAAACAAGCTGCCCCTTTTTACGTTGAAAAAAGTTCAATGTCTCCTAACCTAAATCTCCCAACTACCCTAATCTAACAATTTAAATACGGGCGAAATTAACTTGGTACACCATGAACATATTCAAAGTTTTTCTCACAATATTTTTCCTCCTCGGTTTTGGCTATACCTCGCTTGCGCAGGTTTCCGAAAAGAAACTAAAAGACAAAGCTACCCTCTACTTTAAGCACGAAAAATACTACGAGGCACTCCAACTTTATCAGCAGTACGATAAAATGAAGCAGGACGATGAGGACGTCAAATTGCGCTTGGGCATTTGTCATTATTTCAACAATGACATGTCAAAAGCGATTGATTATCTTTCTTCGTTGGTTTACAATCAAAAAAATCCAAGTCCAGTTGCTTACTTCTATTTGGGATGTGCTTACCACGCCAATAGTGAGTTTAAAAAAGCGATCTCTAATTATAAGTCTTTTCTAAAAAATACTTCCCGTAAAAATCTAAACCGTAGTTCGGTCAAAGATGAAATCCTCAGATGTGCTAATGCGCTCAAAATAGAATACCAACCTGAATTGGCAGTTGTTGAAAATCTAGGGGATAAAGTCAACTCCAGATTCGATGAGTTTGCCCCCGTACAAAGTCCCAACGTGGATGGTAAACTTTATTTTTCTTCTTCGAGAAAAGGTAATCTCGGAGGGCTAAGAAATAAAAAAGGATCATTGGACGATTTGAGTGGAAAATACGGTAGCGACATTTTCTCGATGGTACTTCGCAATGGAGCTTGGACTGAACCAAAACGGATGAGTAACTTAATCAACAGTCCCCAAAATGATGTGGTACTTGATTTTAATGAAAATGGAAGTGCAATGTTATTATTCAAGGGATTCGATTTTTATAGTGGTCAAATTTTGATTGACTCGTTCCTACCCGCCGAAGAGAAGCCGCTGTACCCACCAAAATTCAATAGTCCAGTCGTAGCGGAAAGAGGAGATGGTGCTCCCTTTTTCTTTAATGATACGACGATTATTTTTGCGAGCAGAATAACTGGCGGATACGGTGGAAGTGATTTGTATATCACCAAATTCACAAACGGCGAGTGGTCAACTCCACAAAATTTAGGATCAACGATCAATACGGCCTACGATGAGACGACGCCATTCTTAGCCTCCGACGGTAGAACCTTGTACTTCAGTTCCAACCACTTCAAGGGGGCCGGAGGATTTGATATTTACAAAGCTATTTTTAACGATTTTAAAAAAGAATGGAATGCCCCTCAGAACATGGGTTTTCCCATCAACTCTCCAAGGGATGATAGTTTTTTCAGATTGAATCGGGATGGGTCGAAGGGGTATTTTTCGTCGGCGCGTGTGGAAGGTTACGGCAGGAGAGATTTGTACGTTGCCTATTTTAAAACCCAAAATATGGAGCAGCTTATTTCTTCTACACCTGCTAGTTTTTACGAAGTCACCGTGGGGCAGGACGAGGCGATCGCCAATACCGACTACGGAGACAATGATGATCTGCTATCGTTCAGAGGTGAACTCATGGATTTTGAAGTGAAACCTCTATTTTACGAATCCGACGAAGCAGTACTTAGCCCTGCCAACCTTGTTCAACTCAATAAAATTATTGAGATAATGAAAGAGTACCCACAGCTAAAAATTGAATTAACGGGCAACTCTGACAATCGAGATCAACAACAGTTTGCGCTTTACTTTTCTATCAAAAGGACGGAGGAGGTAGCGGAGTACTTGGAGGAGAGCGGAATAGATGCTTCCAACATCGTGCTCAAAGGGTGCGGCTCGAATTTTCCTATTGCTAAAAATGAGTTTGGTGGTGTGGAAAATCCACTAGGGCAAAGAATGAATCGAAGAATTGATGTGAAATTTTTTAATTCAAGAGGTATCCCTATCCAATTTGTTGACCAATCTCCCGAAGTAGAAAAAGGACTCGTTGCCTCCAAAGGCAAATTTTACAAAAAGGCCACCAAGGGACTTTCTTACAAAGTGCAAGTAGCCAAAATCAAGCAAAACTACAACAGTAACTTGATTGTTGATTTCCCGGATGCTATCGTTGAGAGAGTTATGGATGCTCCTTTTTATTATTACACCATCGGGCTATACCAAACTTTCGAGTCGGCCGAATACCTCCAAAGTGAATTGGAGCGCAAAGGCATCACCGACTCTACCGTCATTCCCTACATCAATGGTATCCGCCTAGGAACGGAGGAGGCCAAAAAGCAATCGGATACTTACCCTGATCTTCTGAATTTCGTGGATAGTCATTCGGAGAATTGATCCATTCCTCGGTCGAGTTTTAAGTTTGATAATTTGTTTACTCTGTAAAAAAATCTCATCTTCGTTGTCGGATATAAATAAAACTTAATGAAGAAAATTGATTTTTTTAAAGAGAGCATTAAAAACTTAAAGACCGTTGGAACTCTAACTCGCAGTTCGAAATACCTTTGTAAAGGAATGATTAAACCCGTAGATTTTGATAGTGCTGATGTCATTGTGGAACTAGGGGCAGGTGATGGAGTCATCACGGAACACATACTTCGCCATATGAAAAAGGACAGTGTTTTGTTGGCTTTCGAGGTGAATAAAACCTTCTGTGACCAGATGAGAAAAATAGAAGATGACCGACTAATTGTGATCGAAGACTCTGCGGAAAAACTGGGAGAATACCTCGTAAAGTATGACCTAGAAAAAGCGGACTACATCATTTCGGCGATTCCCTTTGTTGCCTTCCCCGACGATTTAGCTAAAAATATT
>JBCCJE010000828.1:0-3084 GCA_039027925.1 Bacteroidota bacterium | reverse complement strand
TTTACTTACAATGTTTTTGACCAAGTAACCGATACTATAAATCTGATAGGTAATATTGCGGAAGAAAATTATCTGTATTTGCACAACATCCATAAGAGCGACAGCCTTGTCGGTAGAGCAGTTTACTTCAATACATTCCACTTGTTGAATGAAAAATACTATGTTAAGTATTTAAACCATCCAACAAAAATCTTTAGTGGGCTGATTAAACAATTGAAGATAGGCTACTGGGTTAAAACTAGTAAAGACACGAACGAAATATCGCTTTACTTTAGAAATGAATTTCAAAAGAAGAAACTTATCTCCTCTAGTAGTAACCCCTATAAAAAAAGATCACAAAGACTGATAAGTTTTAAAGGAGAAATAAAAGATGTACCCTCACCCTCTGGTTCAGATAAACTTTTTATAATGAAAAAGTCTAGTACAGTATCAACTGCTATTCCGTATGAACTTTTAGATAATGATAGTGTAAAAAATACGATTCATACTCCGAGCGATCTAAACAAGTTCTTTTTGTATTTAGATATTAAAAGAGTTTTTGACTTAAAATACAAGAAGGGGTTATATTTTTGTCAAGTAGCTGAAAATCGAAATCTTGTCTTAGAAGAATTTGAGAGAAGAAAACAAGAAAAGGATAATCTTTCACCAAAGATCACAAAAATTATTTGGGGAGAAAGTACATCGAAAAAAAGTAAAAAGAAAGGTATTACATTATTTTTCGAAACTGAAGATGGACAACTTCATCGTTTTCAAAGAAAACCAAAAGCTAAAACAAAAAGAGATCAAAAGTATTACTCTATTCTTAATTTAAAAATTCAGCCTAATCCAAAATAAGGAAAGAACTCTATCTATGCTAATCTAATGCCATTGCATCTATTTCTAAACTTTTGGCTAAAATTATTCTTTCAAGTAAATCGAAAATAAAAGACTCTTTTTGTGGAAAATAAGGACATATCTATAAGAACTTGATTTTGATAAATTTGATTGTGAAATTCGAAGTACATCTGTATATTTAGAGAATAGAAAGAATGAATCTTTAGAAGCACCTATGAATCATTTGAGTAGATGAATTGTACAAATTACGTGCATGATACAAGTTCAACTTAAAACTATCTAGGATTAAGTGTAGATAATAATCAAATTCGGAATGTAAAATTTGAGAGAATGTAAAAGAACTTATATTTACACCAAAAACCTACCTATGAATCCACTATCCCTCGCATTAGATTGGACACCCAACATTAATCACATCGGATTTTTTGTAGCTCAAGAAAAAGGTTTTTATAAAAACTTAGGACTTGACGTTAAATTAATTGATCCTTCCGATGATAATTATCAACTGACACCAGCTAAAAAAGTAGAACTCGGCTTGGCTGATTTTGCGCTGTGTCCAACCGAAAGTGTCATCAGCTACCGAACGAAAGCCAAGCCAATTGAACTAATCGCCGTAGCTGCTCTTTTGCAAGAAGACCTAAGTGCCATCGTTGTAAAGAATGATTCAAGTATTCAATCGCCTAAGGATCTGGATGGAAAATCCTACGCCTCTTACCAAGCCCGATACGAAGACGAAATCGTTCGGCAAATGATAAAAAACGCCGGCGGCAAAGGAAATATAGAAGTTAATTACCCTCAGAAGCTAGGCATTTGGAATACCGTTTTGGAAGGTAATTTTGATGCGACTTGGATATTTATGAATTGGGAAGGCGTCGAGGCGGAGTCGAAAGAAGTGGATTTGACTTATTTTAAAATGAAAGATTACAACGTTCCGTATTCTTACTCGCCCGTGATTGCAACCACCGCAGCCAATATCAAAACGAAAAGAAAGGCATACGTGGATTTTCTTACTGCTACCAAAGAGGGTTATCTGTACAGCGCAAATCATCCCGAAGCATCTGCTCATCTTTTAAAAAAATCTGTGCCCACCCACGATCAAAATATTGATTTGAATAAGGCATTAGCAATTACGAAACATCATTTTGGAAATCGGGAGGACTGGGGAAAAATGAAGGAAGAGGTTATTTCTGAATTTCTTCATTGGATATACGAACGGAAGTTAGAAGTACAAAAAGTTGGTGTCGCCGAGATCATGACGAATGAGTTGATTAAATAGTGTATTCTATTTTTCTACTTGACTGATCGAAGTCAAAATTGTTTTTCAGGAAAATGTTTCATACTACGAGGAGTACTTATCACCTAGCGAAGCTACTTTTTACAGAAAATGTTTTCATGGCTTAGGTTAATTTTAAAAAAATTAAGTACCGAGAAGTCAATCTCATTTGGTTTTTATTTCCTGCTCACTCCCCTCACTTTCTTTTTTGTAATGATAATTCTCGGTACTAAAAGGAAGCGTTTATCGGCTTTTTGTATTATCCGATCAATGATCGCCTAACCAATAAACACTACTAAATTATATATTTTGTAAGGAGGCGACAATGGGCGTTGTATGAATAGTCATTATCGCTTGATTAGAGTAGTATTATGAATGTATAAAATAATTTGCTCAACGAGGCAAGGTGATTTCCACTCTTGTCCCAGTAGGGTGCTGGTTCAAATCTACCAGATCAATGATATTAAACTTAAAGTCGCCTTGGTTATTTTTCCTCATAATATCTAGCCGATCGTTGACAATTTCGAGTCCCCGAGATTGGTGATGGCGTCCTGATTGTTGGTTAAGTGCGTTGCTTTTTTGCCGTCCGATACCATTGTCTTCTATCACACATTTCAGGTTGGTATTTTCACTAAAAAAACTAATTACAATTGATCCCCGCTCTTTCTTATGAAAGATGCCGTGCTTGATAGCATTCTCGACGAATGGCTGAATGAGCATCGTAGGCACTACGGTATCAAAGGTATTTAACTGATCTCCCACCGTAATACTATATTCAAATGGAACTCCGAACCGCCGATTTTCAATATCCATATACGATTTTAAAAATTTGATTTCTATGCTTCCCCCCAATATTCGAACCACAGGTTAAGTTGATATATTAGTAAAAAACTTAATCAAAAAGATGGCAAAAAAGAGAAGACGTTTTACCATAGAATTCAAATTAAAAGTAATACTAGAAGCGCTCAAAGAGCGTC
>JBCCJE010000827.1:0-3085 GCA_039027925.1 Bacteroidota bacterium | reverse complement strand
TTTACATTTTCTACTTGTTCTTTTTCCTTTCTGCTGCGTTGAAAAGCCTCGCCGATGCCCCGCATCGCCTACGTTTTTCGCCTTGCATAAAGAAAAAATAACTGCGCATAAAATGTAAATTTATTAATGCACCATTCCTTACCGAAAAATTACCTTTTGGGTAGCTACTTTTTCGCCAGCTTGTAAAGTAACGTAGTACATCCCTTGCGCTACGTTGGCCGTTTTTTCGAAGTGTAGATGATGAACGCCTTGTGATAAATTTCCCCGAAAGATATCAGTTACTTTTTTTCCAAACATATCGTAAAGGACTATCGAAGTCTTTTGTAAGTCTTTTGTTACGTCTAGATTAATGGTAGCTTGGTCAGCAATGATGTTGGGTTGGATGCTCATACTAGCTTCCGTAAGTGTCATGTTATTGATGCTAGTGACTTCGGTTATTTCGTCCACCACATTGACGTTGACTACTTGAAATTTGTCATTTTCTTTTTTCCAGACAATAGTTACAAATTCCATCTCATCAATGTTAAATTCTGTATCGGGCGTATAAGTGTAAGTGGCTTCGTAGGTCGTATTAGCAGCGATAGTTCCATTGGCTAGAAGATCTCCGAAGGTCTCCGTCGTCACGGCATCTCTTAAAACTTTCTTGTGTACGGCATCATTGCCGATGGACTGCTGGAAAGTAACGATATTATTTTCCACAATGTAAACTCCCAGGTAATACTCTCCGTCGGCATCTTGAAAAAATTCCGTTTTAGCCGCAATTTCCAAATCATCATTTACCTGCGAAACGATCAAACCCGCATTAGCCACGGGCGCCAGTTCGAAATTGGTATCTATCATGTTTTTGATGTCCGTTAGCTTATCAGCAGCATTGGAGGGGGTAGCACCTTGATCTGAATTGTTCAGATAAAATCGAGGTTGCGAAAATCCATTCAAGTTGGAACTAAAGGCATCAGAAGTTGGAGACATCAAACTGCCAGAATGATGAGAAACGATGAGTACCGCTTTTTCTTCGTTGTCCTCCACGAGGTCTTCGAAAAAGTCCCAGCCCCAGCCACCACAAGGTGGACACCAAGTTGCGGAGTTTTTAGTAATCAATGTTCTCTGTGTTTCGGGAACTGTCTGCGCAAAAATTTGGGAAACGAAAGTTAAAGTGAAAGCAAAAAGTAAAAGTCTTTTTTTCATACGAATTGATTTTAAATTTTGGTAAATGTAGATTCAAAATTAGTGCTACAAATTTCTGTGAAAAAAAGAAGATAAACCGTCTTGCAAAACTCTTTTGGAGCGTTAATTTTAGTTTACGCCAAAAAAAAAGCCTTTTTGAATGGTTTCAAAAAGGCTTGAATTTATAATTTCTGTGATAGGACTTTTTGTGAAAATAGTTTTTTCGTAAGCGCACGGAATGGCTGTAAATTCTTCTCTGAAAACATCTACCAAATCTTTTCAATATTCACTCGAATACCTTTTCCACCAGGATCATCCATATTTTCTGGCTTTAATTCATCAAACATATATTTTACGGCGGCAGCTCTTTTTGCTGCGTCTTCTTCGGAAGCATATTCAAAACCACAAATGTAGTCCTGAATATTTTCCTTGATTTTTGGATTCTCTTCTTCGTTGAGATGATGCATCATGGATGCCTTTAGATTTTCGGAGTTGCCGACGAAGAAACAACTCCATTTTTGATTTTCCATAAGTACGTACAAGGCGTAAATGCCGGGGCCCGTAGGTACTCTATTTTTGACAAACCTCTCCTTATAAGGTGTGTAGAATTCTGACCAATTCAAGAACATAGCGTATCAGTTTTAATAAGTCGGTTTTCAGAACTTTGTAGTCTGCGTGATAGCTCCAAAGATACACTATCGGGCTTTTTATCATTCGATTCGATGGTACTTTTTGGAAAGGATTTACGCAGCGGTTTGGTTTGAGGTGAGAGCGGTAAACGTATTTATTTTTTTATAATGCTATTTTGTTTTTTGGGGGAGAGGGCAGGGGTGATGGAAAATTGAAAATTGAAAATGGAAAATTGAAAATGACTTGCCCCGAAGCCTCGGGGCAGGCCATTTTCAATTTTCCATTCACCCCCTGCTATTACAACAAGGTAATCCTCCCTTTCTCTACTCCCTTCCTTACTTCGTGTACATATTGTTATGCTAGGTCATTAAATCATTTTGGGAAAAATGTTGAGCTAGGATTTTTTCTAAAAAGGACTGATCAATTTCATCAAACGAACCCACCACCGTACTGTCCACATCGAACACGGCAATCAACTTTTTATTCTTATCAAAAACGGGTACTACGATTTCTGATTGCGAATTGGGATCACAAGCAATGTGATCTGTACCCTGCGAGAGCGCGTGTACATCGTGCACCAATTGAGTTTTTTCTTCTCTAGCCGCACGTCCACATACCCCCTTCGAAAAGTCAATGTGCAAACAACCAAGTGTTCCTTGGTAGGGGCCCACAATTAATTTACCATCGTGTACCAAATAAAAACCTACCCAATAGTAGTAGGGTAGGTAGGTTTTTAAAATACAATTGATGGTGGCCATCTTCATAATCATGTGCGATTCTCCTTGAAGATTAGCAGCTATGGCGAGTTGGGCTTGTTCGTAAGCTGATTGTTTTTCATCGATGCCTAAGTTTTTAGAAGGCTTGATGAAGTAAGGCATTTCTTGGGTGGCACTCATTTTTTTTCGGTTTACGAAGGACGTTAAAGGACTTACTACGGACGCCAAATCCCGAAGGTATCGGATTTGGCGTCCACCGTAAACCATCTATAACGCCTCTCAATATTCAGATAAACATCTAACGTCTCTAGTGGAAATGGGTTCAAGTTTTAGACGGTAGAGATTGACACGCCACGCTTTGATGAAATTTTTGGCGTAGGCGATTTCTTCACCACTTTCGTAAATCGCTAAAATAGCGGCCTGGGGATCATTTTCCAATTCGCAAAATTCATTGGTCAATGTCTCGAAGCGATCCAACTGAATCTTCAACATATCCAATTTTCTGTAAAGGGTTTCTCCGTTGGGCTGTCGTTTGATTTCTTCTAGGATGACCACCTTTCCTCTTCTACTTTTTG
>JBCCJE010000826.1:0-3085 GCA_039027925.1 Bacteroidota bacterium | reverse complement strand
TTAGCGTAGAAACCATCCTTTTTAGCGTAGAAACCATCCTTTTTAGCGTAGAAACCATCCTTTTTAGCGTGGAAACCGCTCTTTTTGGCGTAGCAATCACTCTTTTTAGCGTAGCAATCATCCTTTTTGGCGTGGAAACCACCCTTTTTAGCGTGGAAACCACCTATTTTCCTGTAAAAATTATCGTTTAAGGGGTGGGAATCACGATAATCCAAGGAAATGGGCAACTGATCAGAAAAGGACATTTAAGTTTGCCTCTATCAATGATATTACCTTCGACTACAAAAAACCCTTAATTCAACTGATCCAAACTATCCCTCAAAATCTTAATCTTAGCCTGTCCATCCTCTAATTTCTTTCGCTCTTTCGCTACGACCGCAGCGGGTGCATTTTGGACAAATCTTTCGTTACTCAATTTTTTCTCTACCGATGCTACAAACCCTATGTTGTAATCCAACTCTTTTTGTAGCTTTTCTTTCTCTGCCTCCACGTCAATCTTGATAGTAGATTCCAGAAAGTATTTTCCCGTACCCGAAATAAACGGAATGGTACCCGCTACTTCCTCCTGATCAGTAAATACCAATTCGGAGATGTGCCCTCGGTGTTTTATAATTTCTACCAAACCTTTGAGTTGATACAGTTCGTCGGTAGATTTTCCTTTTTGTACAAAAAGTTGTAGAGGTGCTTTCTCCTTCATCCCTTTCTCCTTTCTGATAGCTCTGGTCTTGGAGATCGCCTCAATGATGGTATCTACTTTCTTGATGATCGCTTGATCGTAGGTCGCTTGCTGTGGGTATTTACTGATGATACAATCATCACCGTCTGCTCTTTCCTTTAAAAGGTGCCAGATTTCTTCGGTCACGAAGGGCATAAAAGGATGAAGGATGGTCATTAATTTTTCAAATAAATCAATGGCTTCGTCGAAGGTAGCGTAGTCTAATGGTTCGCCGTAGGGTGGTTTGATCATTTCTAAGTATTCAGAAAAGAAATCATTCCGCATAAAATTATAAATATTCATCAGCGCATCGCCCAATCTGTAGTCTTTATAGTTTACCTCCAACGTCTCTAGCAGTTGATTGAATTTATTATCAATCCAATCTTTAGCCAATGGATTAATCAACTCCGCCTCTGCGTAGGTAGGCTGTTCGGCTTTTTCCAATAGCTTTAGCATCCGCATAGCATTCCACATTTTATTACAAAACTGCGCACCCTGCTGGCAGAGCTTACTTTCGTTTTTTACCGCTTGCGATTTTTTATCAAACGGAGCATCAAAAATAATATCATTACCAGCCGAACCACTCGCCAACATTCCGAACCGAACACCGTCCGCCCCGTAGTTGTCAATGAGGGCTAAGGCATCGGGAGAGTTGCCTAGTGACTTGCTCATCTTTCTGCGTTGCTCATCTCTCACCATGCCAGTGAAATAAACATCCTTGAACGGTCTTCTACCTTTTTCCTCTACGAACGCTTTTCCCAGCAGTTCTTCTGACCACTCGTAACCTGCCATGATCATTCGGGCTACCCACAGATAGATAATATCCCACCCCGTAATTAGTACATTCGTCGGGTAGTAATACTTCAATTCCTCCTGATGTTCAAAACCATCAAAAACGCTAATCGGCCATAGCCACGAGCTGAACCAAGTATCCACCACATCTTCGTCTTGCCGTAAATCAGCAATTGTAAGATCATTGTTATTGGTTTTGGCTTTAGCCTGGTCTAGTGCTTCTTCGGCGGTTTCCGCTACAAAAACATCATCACCTAAGAAGTACGCGGGAATCTGCTGTCCCCACCAGAGTTGCCTACTGATACACCAATCTCTTACCTTATCCTCGTCCAACCAATTGCGATACATATTAATAAAATGCTCTGGATAAAAAGTAACATCCCCATCCTTAACGGCATCGAGTGCCATCTTGGCGTGGTCTTTCATATCCATAAACCATTGTAAGGTCAGGCGAGGTTCTACCACAACATTCGTTCTCTCGGACCGACCAACTTTATTGAGGTAAGGTTCTATTTTTATTAAGTTATCTGATGCTTCTAAATCTTTCAGAATCAATCGTTTAGCCTCGAACCTATCCTCACCTACGTACATCTGCGCTGCCTCACTCATCGTCCCGTCGTCATTGAATACATCAATCGTCTCCAAGTTGTGTCTTTGCCCAATTTCGTAATCATTCATGTCGTGCGCCGGCGTCACCTTCAATGCACCAGTACCAAAATCCATTTCAACGTAATTGTCAAAAATGATGGGAATGGAGCGATTCAACAAAGGAACCAATGCTCTTCTTCCTCTGAGATGGGTGTACCGAGTATCCTTGGGATTAATCGCAATAGCAGTATCTCCGAGTATGGTCTCGGGTCTGGTAGTAGCTATTGTTATCCAATCTAGTTGGTCTCGTTCCGTTTGGAGAGCAACTTTGAGCGCTTGAATTTTTTTCTTAGCGGCGGCGTACTCCACCCGCGCCCGAGGCGTGGTGTAGAGTCGTTTTCTTAAAAATCTAAAATCTTTTTCGGCTTTGGCAAGTGCTCGATTGAGCCTTTGAGTTTTGTGATTCTCGATGGGTCGCTCCGTATCAATTTTATACCTCACGAAATGCAAGTGCGACTTTTCTTCGCCGTAGATCACCTCCTCGTTGGACAAAACCGTTTTGGCAGCGGGGTCCCAATTCGTCATACGTAGTCCTCGGTAGATTTTTCCTTTTTTATACAAATCAACAAAAACCTTGATAACGGCTTTAGATAATTTTTCCTCCATAGTAAATCGAGTCCTCTCCCAATCACACGAAGCCCCTAGGCGTTGGAGTTGATCCAAAATGATCCCTCCGTATTTATCTTTCCACTCGAAAGCATACCGCAAAAACTCCTCTCTGGAAATATCCGACTTTTTGATGCCTTTCTGGCGAAGCATCTTTACCACCTTAGCTTCGGTAGCGATGGAGGCATGGTCTGTACCAGGTACCCAACAGGCGTTTTTTCCTTCCAACCTTGCCTTGCGAATCAAAGCATCTTGAAGGGTATTATTCAGCATATGTCCCATATGTAAAACTCCTGTTACATTCGGAGGAGGAATGACGATAGT
>JBCCJE010000825.1:0-3093 GCA_039027925.1 Bacteroidota bacterium | reverse complement strand
CTCGGAATGAATATTTTCTGTCCCGAAATCTCGGCAAACTTTGAATGTTTTGTGGGCCTCGTACCACTTGATGATTTACTGATACGAGCTTTACTTTCGTTATCTTATTTTTAAAATCGAATCCCCGCATTCACCCCTATCCATCCTGCTAAGTAGGTCGGAGTTGTGTTCGTTATCATTCCTGCAGAAGTATTGTTATTTACTTTTTCGAACATAGTGTAGGGCAAAATATCTAAATCGTATGTCCCCTGATCTTCATTGACCCACTTCGAAACTATAAGGTTAACCGTCGGTCCAAAAAATAAACTCGTGCTCCTACCCACTCTTAAATCTACTGCCCATCGGAGTTGATTCAACAAATTCAAATTTTGCTCCTGCTCCGTTTCGTTCCATCCGATTTGCGTAGCCAATAGTTCCAGATTGTGATGTACTCTGGCTTTTTTTGTTTTGAAAACTCTCCCAAATCCATAACCAAACGCAAAGTATCCATCTACATCGCCCGCCGTCATTGGTCTGTATCCAAAGTGAAAAATGTTATAAAATCCCCTTGATCCTAATTTTAACTCTGCGTTGAAGTAAAGCACTTCCGCTCCCGAAATCTCGAATCGGTTATATCCTTTTTTTACAATATTAATCAAGCCAATCGTTGCACCCGCCGTGTCTGCGATGTTGATTAAACCGATCTGTGCACCCATCACTCGGTGGGCAATGTTCATCAATCCCGCTGCTTGGATGTTGGTAGTTCCTCTCGCTACGTTGAACAAACCCGCTACTTGAATATTATTTTTTTTGCGACCGTGGTTAAAAAGTCCAGCTACCTGAATGTTATTATTCCCTCGATTGACATTAAAAACTCCCGATGCCTGAATCCCTGCCTTGGAGTCGTATCCAGCAAAATTTCCCACGCCCGATGCCTGTATGCCGGTAGAACCCCTTGAGGAAACATTCATCAATCCGCTGGCCTGTACTCCGTGTGTTTTTCCAGAAACATTTATCAATCCTGATGCCTGTGCCCCGTTGGTTGTTCCTCGATTGACGTTGAACAAGCCGCTCGCTTGCGTTCCGTGGACATCACCTCCGACTACATTTCCAAAGCCCGCTACTTGAATTCCTTTAACATCATTCACTACCGCATTGACGAATCCGCCGACCTCCGTTCCGTTGACTCCTCCATTTTTACCCCAAAAAATATTGGCGGAAAGTTTATTAGTGGTGTTGGCATTGTACTCTCCGTTTGTTCCTACTCTACCGAATAAACTCACCTGCGCTACTCGCTCTCCACCGGGTGCTTGTGAAAAAAAATCAAAGCCTTCCTCCTCTAGTTCCTGCGCTGCGTTGGCGTAAAAATCTGGATCGTAAACGGTTTCCAATTCTATCTCATACACAGGAGGATGAATTTCCTCCGTTCTTTTTGTCAAGCGACCAATTTGTAAAGGTACTGTTACGTCCTCTCTTTTTATCGGCTCAGGTTTAGGGGTTTCGAGTAGTTTTTGCCTGCGCCTTTCGGCCTCTAGTGCTCTACGCTGCGACAAAAGTGCTCTTTTCTCCTGATCGACTTTTAGTACTACCTGATTGCCGATGCCCGCATAAGTGATGTCAGTTTCTTCCAGCAAATCTTCCAAAGCCAAGGAAAGCGGAGCATCTTCTACATCTGCACTTACTTTTTGGTTTACGGCAATTCGGTCGGCGCTGTACGTGAAGTTAATGTTATAGACTTTACTGATCTCCTCCAAAGCGTACTGCAATTCCACGTTGAAATATTGAACGGTGACTATTTTTTCCAACATCCCCGACTGCGCAAATGATACATTTGCTGCAAGCAAAAAACATAAGATGGTTATCCAATGGTTGTTTGTCATGTTGTCGCCTAGGGTTTTTTAAAAATAAATCAGACATCTTTTCCTGAACTTGCTGAAAAATAAAAATCAGTTATTCAGCCACACAGCCTTCACCAGAAAAAGTATATTTATCACCTTCTACTTCTACTTCCAGTCCAACCGCAAAATTGATGATCTCGACCAACTCCTTGATCGGAGTATTTCTATAAGTGCCCTCAATGTCACAGTTTAATATCTTAGGATTGTCCACTTCGATTTCGACTTCGTACACCCTTCTCATGGTTTCAAATAAATTTCGAAGTTCGATACCTTCACATTCGATGACTAGGGTTCTCCAAGCATTAGCATTGTCATTTTTGCGCGCTACCTTTTCCACCTTGATCGCCGCTTCTTTTTCGTAGAGTATCCCTTCCGTTCCAGCGGGAAGTTCTTTTACATTTTGATCGTTTGACTTTTCTGCCAATTTTACTTTCCCTCGCTCCACGGAAACTTCCACTTTGTTTTCGTTGGGGTAAGCCCTTACGTTGAAGGCAGTTCCTAGTACTGTCGTTTTAGCCGCTCCGCTTTCTATTTCGAATGGAACATCGTCCAAGTGCATCACATCAAACCACGCTTCTCCTTGCAGGGTCACTACTCGCCTACCATCCATTTGCTCATAAGTAAAGCTACTGTTTTGGTTCAAAACCACGAGGCTACTATCTGGCAAGTTGATTTCGAGCGTTTGTTCATCGAGTGTTTGGTAAACCAACTGCTGCGGCTCGGATACTTGCGAAAACCACCACCCCGTCACGGCCATCAACAAAATCGCTGCGGCTATTTGCAAGACGGTTTTAAAATGGAATAGCCGTACTACGGAAGCAGACGAATCGTCTTCCGAAACTTCACGATCAATCCTACTTTCTACCTTATGCCAAGCAATTTCTACATTCGTGTCAAAGGTAGTATCGTAATGTTCCGTTACTTCCCACAATTGCGTCGTTTCATCCAACAACGCTTGATTTTTGGCATCAGCAGCTACCCATTCCATGAGCCGGTTTTGATCTTGCTCAGAAATTTCACCCGCTAAATATTGGGCAATCAGGTCAATGTAATGATCTTGATTCATGCTCTACTAATGCCTCCCGAATGGTCGGGATCAATTTTCAATGTAATGACGATGTGAGTTGGAAAATACCCCTACACTATTTTTTATTTTTTTTGAAAAAATTTTGAAAAAGTGAAATGGTCGTTTTAAACTATTGAAAATCGAGTATTT
>JBCCJE010000824.1:0-3093 GCA_039027925.1 Bacteroidota bacterium | reverse complement strand
CATCGGCGAATTTTGTGGAGAAAGAAAATTATTTGAATTTCTTCCTCCACAAACCTTTTAGTAACGGCTGATAAATAAACTTACATTCTTTGTCTTTTGAAAACGGAATGAAAAATTTCATTTTTCATTCCGTTTTCAAAGTGATTCTTTGGAGAGGGATAAGGTCTTTTTTGATGATTTTTTCCAAAAATCATCAAAAAAGACCTTATCCCTCTCCAGAAAAATCTCTCAAATTAAAATTTTTGCGAAGTAAAAATTTTAATTTGAAGCTTATAGATATTCACCCAAGAGTGTAAGTTTATTTCTTGTGCGTTACTTAGTACCGTGTAAACAAACTTTGTTTACACGGTATTTAATGGTGTACGGAACTTCTAAATTACTCGATTTTTAAATATCCTTCTCGTTTCCTGTAACTTATTTCTTTGTCTCTTCGTCCCATCTCCAAACACTTAATATTATGAAGAAATCTATTTATGCCCTTTTGTTTTTTGGATTGTTTTGTTCTATCACGCTGACTGCTCAAAAAAGTAAGAAACAACATACCCGTAGTTTAGAAGCTTTTGAAAAGGTAGTGATCACGGGTCACGCTGATGTTCATCTATATCCCGATAGCAAAAATGAGCTTCGAGTTTCTGGAAATAATCTAGATTGGACACTCCTCAAGTCTGAAGTAAAGGATGGCACTTTACATATTTACTATGATAAGTATAAGAGCAACAATAATTTCAAAAATGAACCAAAACTAACGATTCAACTTGCTTATCAAAAAATGAAGGAATTAGATTTAGAAGGCAAAATTTGGGTGGCAACCGAAGGAGAGTGGAAGAGCAGAAATATGGATATTCATGGTATGGGTATCATAAAAGGGCAAATGAACGTTCGGGCAGAATACCTAACGGTTTCGATAGAAGGAATGCCTCGTTTGGAGATGAGCGGAAAGGCAGAAAATGTGAGAATGACGATGGAGGGCATGGGTGGCATTGATGCCTCCAGATTGGTTTCTCGGACTGCTTATACCAAGGTGGAAGGAATGGGAAAAGTTCAGATTGATGCTAGAGAAGAATTAGAAGGTACTTTTTCAGGTATTGGTTCAATTAATTATTCTGGTAATCCTGAGCGTAGGAAAATCAATAAAGAAGGGATCGTCATTGTGCGAGGGAATTGATAATTTTCAGGATTTTAATGTTATATGGTTCTAGTGTTATATAGGGTTTTCCTGTAAAAATTCAGATTCGTTTTTATCTATATAAGCAATTGATTATCAATATCTTTTCTTTTTCCTCACCTAAAACAATCCCTTTTAGCTGAGGGCAAAGAAATATAACCTAATGCAAAGGCATTAGCCAAGTTAATAAAATAAGCCCCACTTTAGGACAATTAGATGCTCTGTAGTTCTTCTACTGTGATGTCTAATCGTCTCATAGTTCTTTGAATAGACTTAACTTTTTTATCACGTACATTTTGTCGATAGACCTCTAGCTGGGGAGGTTGATAGCGTTGCTTTTTAGTAATCATAACATAGGTAATCACTGCCAACTTTCTTGCTGTTGCGGTAATAGCTACTTTACGACCTCTCTTGAAAGCAATTCTTCTAAAAAAATCAGATAGTGCTGTGTCTTTCTGTCTTCCTACGGTATTCGCCGCTTGACGGAAAGCAGTAGCTAATCGATTTTTATTCTTTTGCGTTTTAGAAGACAGGACTTTACCTCCTGTAATTCGCCGATTAGGACTCAAACCCATCCAACTGGTAAAATGCTGAGCACTTGGAAAATGATCGGCTAAGTCAAAACCAACTTCCGCTGCTAAGGTCAATACTAAATCATAACTGATACCATCTACTTCCATTAGGTCAATACCTTCACAAAGTTGATAGGCATATTTACCTACATCAAACTTTGGTGCATTTTTGTATGGAAGCTTTTTTTTGAGGGTTCGTAAACTAGATCATGTGTGTGCAGTTGTTCACTCCTTTTGGCTAGGCGTGTTTCAATTTGCTCATCACATTCTCTAATACGATCCCAATAAAAATGGTACAGTTGCCAAGATTGACGCAAGGTAAATAATTGCTGTTCATGCCATTGACCCGTTAAAGCTTTAGCAATTTCTGCTTTGCTTGCTTTTACTCGACGATCGGCTAAGGCAGCAAGTTGCTTACCATCTCGTTGCCCATCCAATATCGCTTGGATGATGGCTAAACCACTTTTTCCTGTAATGTCGGTCAGCACAATTGGTAATTGTAGATTCATCAACACCAATGCTTTTTGCATTTTTGAGATTTGCCGAGCAGCGCCCTCCACTAAACTCTTGCGTTGACGATTGTACGTGCGTAATTCTTCGGTAAATTCATCTGGCTGAAAACTGCCTTGAAGCAAGCCTGCTCGATGCAGCTGCCATATCCAACGGCAATCAGACATATCACTCTTTTTGCCTCGAACATTTTTGACATGGCTGGCATTGACTAGCAATACTTCAAAACCATAGGATTGTAGAATCAAGAACAAGGATTTCCAGTAAACCCCAGTACTTTCCATCGCGATGGTCTTTACTTTATGCTTTTGCAACCATTTGGCTAGTGTATGATGATCTTCGGTAAAACTCCAAATTCTCGTATTCGGTCTTCACCACTTCCAACACATACCCAGTTGGATCGACTCCCAACGTCTAGACCAGCAGCATTTGCATGTACTAATGGAAAGGATACGATAGATTTTGATTTCGCCATGATGATAGATTTTCAATGATCACTCATCAGGAGTGATCTATTTTTGCGCAGTTGGTTCGATTAAGTCGAATTTTTAGGCTTTTGAATCTCACCTGCGGGATACGATGGACGTGCATCTTTCACCAGTAGCTTATTTTCGCTATTCGACTCGAATCAGACTTGATGCCGAACTAATATAGGTATCAACGAAAAAAACGATTTCTAATCGAAACTAACCACGCGTTCAATTACCGAAAGTTAAGTATTCCTGCTGTTTTAGAGGCTTATTTTTCAAAGAACTTTTAATGGGGACTTGATGAAAAAGAAACAAAAAATCCCATCCATACGGACGAGTTACGGGCAAGCGAAGACTGTATGGATTTTTTAACGCT
>JBCCJE010000823.1:0-3095 GCA_039027925.1 Bacteroidota bacterium | reverse complement strand
CTGACTTCCCGTCAGGCTATGAATTATATTTTTATGAAGAAAAAATTCATAGGCTGGCAGGAAGCCAGACTATGAGGAAAACACCAACTATGAAAAAAATTTATCTACATATCTTTCTTATTTTACTCATTGCTAGTTGCCAACAAGACAACGTATCCACGACTGAAGTTGAACAACTCCACTATCAGCATCCTATCCCCTTTTCCCCCGAAAAATATGTTTGTTACCAAAGTAAAGAGACATTAACAATTGACGGTAAGGGCGAAGAGGACGCTTGGCAAAATGCCCCCTGGAGCAACTCTTTCGTAGATATCGAAGGCAATCTCAAACCCAAACCAACGCATGATACTAAAGTAAAAATGCTGTGGGATGAACAGTATTTTTACTTTTTTGCTAAAATGGAAGAACCCCACGTGTGGGGCAAACTGCGCCAACGAGATACCATCATTTTTTACGATGATGATTTTGAAATATTTATTGATCCTGATGGAGATAGTCATAATTACTACGAAATAGAACTCAACGCCTTGAACACCTTGTGGGAATTGATTTTGCTGCGTCCCTACCGAGTGGATGATAAACATAAGGTGTTGGACTATTGGAATATTTCGGATATCAAAACTGCCGTCCACGTGGAAGGTACGCTCAATGCCCCTAGTGATCTTGACCAATTTTGGAGTGTGGAAATTGCAGTTCCCTGGAGTGCTTTAGAAGAATTTGCCCCGCAAAGTAGCAAGCCCAAAAATGGAGATCAATGGCGTATTAATTTTTCGAGAGTAGATTGGAAAATGGATATAAAAAATGGCAATTACGTAAAAGCTAAAAATCCCGATACAGGTAAAAACTATCCAGAAAATAATTGGGTATGGTCGCCCACAGGATTTATTGCGATGCACATGCCAGAGCAATGGGGTTATGTACAATTTTCAAATTTGGATGGGCAGGCAAAGGATACCTTCGTGGAACACGAAGACGAAAAAGTCAAATGGGCGTTGTGGAATTTATATTTTCAACAAGTTGAATTTCACAAAAAAAACAAAACATTTACAGATGATTTAAAACAGTTGACAATACCCAAAATTGAGGTGACAAATTGTAATTTTCAACCTCAGATTTACACTACACCTAACCTATTTGAAATCACAGCATCCTCTTGTGAGCAAGAAGGTACTTGGAGTATTCGGCAGGATGGAAAGATTGATTTTTTTAGTGATAAATAGATAACAATGGAAATAGTACAATTTTTTGGTCGGTTGCATCCCTTAATTTTGCACTTGCCAGTAGGCATTTTAGCTATTGCATTTTTAATGGAATTAGCGGGAAAAAGTAAAAGATACCAAAACCTACAACCCGCCGTAGGCTTCGCCCTGATGGTAGGTATGTGGAGTGCCATTTTTGCGGTGGTCTCTGGATATTTACTTTCGTGGGAAGGTGGATACGAAGCAGCTACTTTAAATCTTCACAAATGGCTAGGCATTGCTACGGCTGCTATTGCCGTCATCGTCTATTTTTTACATCGGAGTAAAGCGTCCTCCGTTGGTAAAAAAATCTATTTCCCCACATTTGGAGGACTTATGTTATTACTTACTTTGACAGGACACTACGGAGGATCGCTTACCCACGGAAGCGATTTTTTAACCGAGCCATTCGATGAGGAAAGCCAAGAAGACGAAGTAGTCATCACCAATATGGATAGTGCATTGGTTTTCAATGATTTGATCGAACCCATCTTGCAACAAAAATGTGTAAGCTGTCATAATGAATCAAAAATCAAAGGGGACCTTTTGATGACCACACCGGCAGGACTTCAAGCAGGAGGAAAGACGGGCGCATTTTTTGTGGCGGGTGACGCTGCTAATAGTTTGTTTTTGCAACGAGCGCACTTACCCATAGAAAACAAAAAGCACATGCCCCCTAAGGGTAAAAAACAATTGACTAAAGATGAAATTGCATTGTTAGAATGGTGGGTACAAGAGGGCGCACATTTCGATAAAAAAGTAGGCGCGCTTGAGCAACCCGAAACAGTCAAAACTATTTTAGGCAAATACGTCACGCCCGATCAAAGTGTTTTTGCTTTAAAAATTGACCCACCCAGCGAAAGTTCCGTTCGTAAAATTAAGCAATCGGGAATCCCGATAGAATACGTAGCACAAGATTTACCCTTTGTAACAGTATCCTTACGGGGCAGGGAAGATATTGACAAAAGTACGTTTAAACAATTGAGTGACGTGGCAGAACAAGTCATCGAATTAGATTTGAGCAAGACCAATATGACGGACGAACTCCTCTCCTACTTGGAAGATTTTCCTCATTTACAAAAATTATTTTTACAACGAACCCAAGTGACGGGTAAAAGTTTAGCGGTCATTGATCAGTTGAAATATCTGGAATACCTCAACCTCTACGAAACTCCCTTGGAAGATAATGCACTACAATCCATCACCAAATTAGCTAGTTTACAAAATGTATATCTCTGGCGAACCAACGTAAGTCCCAAAGCCATCGAAGCCCTCAAAAATGCCCGTCCTCGACTCCACGTCAATACGGGAATAAATACCGAAATATTTGGTGGGTCGTCACTCAAAGCGCCCCTAATTATGGTAGAGCGTGACATCTTTCAGGATTCTATTCAAGTAGAATTTAAGATAAATTTTAAAAATGTTGATCTGTTTTACACCTTAGATGGAACGCTTCCCGACTCTACTTCTTTCAGATATACTGAGCCATTCAAACTGACACAAACCGCTGATATTCAGGTGATTGCAAAAAAAGAAGGATGGGAAACCAGCGAGCCATCCAGCAAATCTGTACTTCGAGCCAAGTACCAACCCAAAGCTGTCCAACTCGATCAACCTCCCCACGAAAGGTATCAGGCCGAGGGTGCTAGCTCTCTGGTCAATTTCAAAAAAGGAATGATAGATTTTACTTCTGGAGAATGGCTGGGCTACGAGAAAGAAAATCTGATTGCTACTCTGGATATGGGAGCGTCAGAAGCGGTCTCAGCGGTAACGGTAAGTGCCTTGGAGTCAACGAGTTCGTATATCTTTTTTCCTAAACAACTCAAAGTATCCGTTTCAAAAGATGGAAAGAATTTT